>CP110972.1:6560000-6797314 GCA_028869255.1 Pseudomonas poae
TCGCTGGTATGCCACCCAAGCGATCGAGCACAGCTGGTCGCGCAACACACTGGTGATGCAGATCGAAAACCGTCTGCTGGAGCGCAGTGGCAAGGCGGTCAGCAATTTTGAAAACCACCTGCCCAAGCCGCAATCCGACCTGGCACGCGAATCCCTCAAAGACCCTTACCGCTTTGATTTCCTCAGCCTGGGCCTGGATGCGCAAGAGCGCGATATCGAAAACGCGTTGATCAAGCATGTCACCGACTTTCTATTGGAGTTGGGCGCCGGCTTCGCCTTTGTCGGCCAGCAGGTGCTACTGGATGTGGGCGGAGATGAGTTCTTCGTCGACCTGTTGTTCTATCACCTGAAGCTGCGTTGTTACGTCGTGATTGAACTCAAGGCGGGCAAGTTCAAACCCGAGCACCTTGGCAAATTGAGCTTTTACATGGCGGCTGTGGATGCGCAGCTCAAACATCCGCAGGACGGTCCGACCATTGGCCTGTTGTTGTGCAAAAGTAGAAATGAAATCGTGGCCGAATACGCATTACGCGACAACAACCGGCCTATCGGCGTGGCCGAGTATCAACTGGTCGAGTCGTTGCCGGCGGAGTTGCAAACCAGCTTGCCCAGCATTGAACAGATCGAGCGTGAGTTGGCCGGCGATAATGCTCCCATGCAAAAGAGGGCGTCAGCCACCCACGCCGGGAACGAATAATGGCCTGGTGCTTCTAACCCCCAAGCTTCATACACACCAATCACGGCCAAAACGTCAAAAAAACCACAATCAGTCGCCTAATGTTGCCTAAGAGACGTACGGGCATAAGGTTTTCTTCATTTATCTTGCTGCGCCGTTCCGCCCCAAGCATCATCATTTTCCCTGGACCCGACCGCGACGTATGCAGATGCCTCATGTTCCTGCCCCGTTACCCGCCAATGAGCAAGCGCGCCTCCGGTCCCTGGAACACCTGGGTGTTCTGGACAGCACACCTGAGCCGGGTTTCGATGACATTGTGTTGCTGGCAACCAGCTTGTGCGACGTGCCTATTGCGCTGGTGTCGCTGGTAGACAAAGAACGCCAATGGTTCAAGGCCTGCATCGGCCTGGACGTGCGTGAGACTCACCGCGACCTGGCATTTTGCGCGCACGCCATCCTGTCTCCCGATGAGGTGCTGGTGGTCGAAGACGCCACGCTGGATGCGCGTTTCGAGCACAGCGCGCTGGTGCTGGGCCCGCCGTATATCCGCTTTTACGCGGGCGCGCCGATTCGCGATGATCGTGGGTTTGCGCTGGGCACGGTCTGCGTCATCGACACCCGGGCCCGCACGCTGACGGTCGCGCAACACAATGCGTTGCTGGCGCTGGCCCGGCAAACCGCCTCGTTGCTGCAATTGCGCTTGCTCAGCGAACAGCGCGAACTGCGCGCTCGACACCTCGAAAACGAACTCGCCCAGGCCCAGGCGCTGGGGCGTCAGGCCGAACAGTTCATGCACCATGCCAAGCGCGTTTCGTCGCTGGGCATGGTTGCGGCCAGCATCGCCCACGACTTCAACAACCTGCTGCAAGCCTTGAGTGCCAGTTTGCAGATGGTGCGATTGCGCGCGCGCCGGCCTGAGGACGTCGAGCGCTTCAGCGATGCAGGCCTGCAAGCGGTGGATCAAGGCCGCTTGCTGGTCAACCACCTGCTGGCCAGCGTTCGTCACGACAGCCCCAATTTGATGTGCATCGACGTCAACGAGCGCCTTGAAAGCATGCGTGACGTGCTGCTACGCACCGTCTCGGGCGGCGTCGAACTCTCCCTCGACCTGGCGGCGGCCGGCACCGGTGTGCTGTGCGAAGAGGCACAGTTGAGCGCGGCGGTCATCAACTTGCTGGCGAACGCCCGCGACGCCTTGGGCGGCAAGGGCCGCGTGCACATCAGCTCGCGGCTGGTCAGCGTCGAACAGGACGAAGCGCTGGGCACCGGCAATTACCTGCTGCTGAGCATCACCGACAACGGCCCCGGCATGCCCGAGGCGCTGGCCGCCAAGGTCTTCGAGCCGTTCTTCACCACCAAATGCGCGGGTAAAGGCACTGGCCTTGGGTTGTCCCAGGTGCTGGAGTTCGCGCAACGCGCAGGCGGCACAGTCAAAGTGCAAACCGCCCCGGGCGCCGGCACCACCATGAACCTCTACCTGCGTGCCCTCGGCCGCATCGACGCCAATTTGCCTAACGGCTGACACGCCGAAAGCCTGCTTTTCAGGGCAGGCTTGGGGGTAAACAGCGGGTGATTAGTCCTTGCGTGCCGTCAGCGCCGAGTAACCGTTCATCAAGTTGCGATAGTTGGGGATGCGCTGGGACAACAGATTCCCCAGGCCCTCGATATCGTTGCGCCAGTCGCGATGCAGCTCACAGGCCACCGAAAACCAGTTCATCATCTGTGCACCGGCCTGCGTCATCCGGCTCCAGGCCGCCTGCTGCACCGTGGTATTGAACGTGCCCGACGCATCGGTGACCACAAACACATCAAACCCCTCCGCCAGCGCCGACAAGGTCGGGAACGCTACGCACACATCCGTCACCACACCGGCAATGATGATCTGCTTACGGCCAGTGGCCTTGATCGCCTTGACGAAGTCTTCGTTGTCCCAGGCATTGATCTGGCCAGGGCGAGCGATGTACGGCGCGTCCGGGAACATCTCTTTCAGCTCCGGCACCAGCGGGCCGTTGGGGCCTTGCTCGAAGCTGGTGGTGAGGATGGTCGGCAAGTTGAAGAACTTGGCCAGGTCAGCCAGGGCCAGCACGTTGTTCTTGAACTCGTTGGGCGAGAAGTCTTGCACCAGGGAAATCAGGCCGGTCTGGTGGTCGACCAGCAGAACGATGGCGTCGTCTTTGTTCAAACGGTTGTAGGTTGGAGTGCTCATGGTTGAATCCTTTTTTGTTTAGGTTGGTTGGGCGTTGCGTTCAACATGGGCACAGATTAATGGGTGGGGCGCGGGGGATAAATCGGGTGGGATAGGTAATACCGTCAACCTGAAGGAGACAATGGTTGAAGGGCCAGCAGTACCGGTCCCTTTCATTTGCAGGACGTTTCCTAGAGAATCCCAGCCGCTTGCGCCAGCAAAATCCCGCGACTAGGCTGCGGATCGTCACTGCATATTCAGTGATCGGGTTTAGTCGCCCGGATTCGATTGGCGCATAAGCAACTCATGAGTCAGGCAGTCCTTCGCCTGCATCTTATGGTGGCTGTGCGCAGGGCACCTCCGGGTGCGCCGGGTTTCCAATCGACCGGTCGACTAACCTGCGTACAGCTGCCGCCTTTCGTTTAGTCGCGGGAAATGGCAGCTCCAAATTATCGATTGGAGTTTTGCTATGGATAACGTTGTTTCGAGTTCACCGTCATCGGGTGCAACTAACCCTTTTACCGTCAATGAAGAACTGAGCTTCGAGGATGCCTGGGTGCGAGTGGCTGAGTTGCTGCAGTGTGCGGTGGCTACGTCGCAGGTGCTCGGTGAGCCGCTGGGTGCGCCGCACAGGGCGGTGATGCATTTGGTGGAGATGGCGAAGATGGTGGCGGATCGGGCTGTGGAGTGTATGCAACCTGGATAACGCAACTTGAAGGCGGGCAGGCGAAACGCTGCCCGCTGTCTATCCGGGCATTGAGATTCAATTATTTCAGGCATTAAAAAGCCGGCTTGTGGCCGGCTTCTCGGGGACTGCTTCAGCTTGTTTTTGACAAACCTCACCAGCCTTCAAATCGCTCAGCCAACTTACCGTCTGGCTGAATAATGGGGGCATCAGCGGGAACTCCTCCGCATCGCCGAGCAGGGTGGATGGCTGCAACGCCATACCCTGCCAAATGTGCGGCGCATGATACCCATATTCACTTCAAATGCCCACCTCCGGGTCCGTTTTAGAGCCGTCCCAGCCTAAAAGGTGCTCGTCCAGCGGCACCGGCCTGCGGTTGTTCAGGGTGGACCACCAGAACACCCAGCCGAGGATCTCGAAGTTTTGTTCAAAGCGTTGCTCGTGCGTGAGGTATTCGTCCGGGTGTTCGCCGGCGTTGTGGCTGCGCATGCGCAGGCCGCCGCCCGGGCGGTTGTAGAGGTATTTGATGCGCAGCATGCCGTCGTGTTCGACGGCGTAGATTTCGCCGTCGATGATTTGGGTGCGGCCTTTGTCGATGGCGAGGGTGGCGCCTTGTTGGATGATGTCGATCATGCTGTTGTCGACCATGTAGGCGCCCAGTGCGCGGTCGGGGTTTACGTTGAGGGCTTCGAGGGTGTGCAGCGAGATGCGGATGCTTTCGGTGGAGGTGAATGAGGCATGGAGAGGAATCTCCACGTCGATTTTTTGTGGGCGGCAGGCGGGGCCTGTGAGGTATTTGCCGGTTTCTTCGCGGGCGAGCAGTCCTTTACGGGCGTCCGGGCCTTCCAGCAGGAAGTTGGCCGGTGGGTGTTTGGGGCCTTCGCCGGTGCGCAGCCAACGGCTGGAGATGCACAGCAGTTCTGCGATCTCGTTGAGTCGGCCCATGGGTACACCGCGCTTGAACCAGTTGTTCACGTGTTGAGGCGTGACACCACGGTTCTTGGCGAAGTCGGAGGCGGAAAGATGAACTTCCCGTAGTAGCGCTTTTAAACGATCACCTGATGTATTCATAAACGCAGAGTTTACTGGCCTGAAAACTACATCAAATAAACCATGCGTTGAGTTGGGCGTGTAGGTTTTTGCTTAGTTGTAGCTTGATCTGTCGGCTGTTAAATAAAATTAAACGTCCTCTATAAAGAGTTGAACTTGTCGTTTAATTTTTCCCACAAAAAAAGCCCCGAATGATCGGGGCTTTTTTGATTGCCTGGGCAATGAGGAGCGGGTATCAGCCTTTGTAGGCAGCGACCGACTTCAGGATCTCGGCGCGGGCGGCGTCTGCGTTGCCCCAACCGTCGATCTTCACCCATTTGCCTTTTTCGAGGTCTTTGTAGTTCTCGAAGAAGTGCTTGATCTGTTCCAGCAGCAGCGGCGGCAGGTCGGTGTATTCCTTCACGTCCACGTACAACTGGGACAGCTTGTCGTGTGGAACCGCGATAACTTTGGCATCACCGCCGCCGTCGTCGGTCATGTTCAGGATGCCGACCGGGCGTGCGCGGATAACCGAGCCTGGTGTCACCGGGTAAGGGGTTACAACCAGTACGTCGAGGGGGTCACCGTCGTCGGCCAGGGTGTTGGGGATAAAACCGTAGTTGGCCGGGTAGAACATCGGGGTGGCCATGAAACGGTCAACGAACAGGCAGTCGCTGTCTTTGTCGATTTCGTATTTGATCGGCGCGTGGTTGGCCGGAATCTCGATGGCGACGTAGATGTCGTTCGGCAGGTCTTTGCCAGCCGGAATCTTGCTGTAGCTCATTGGGCGTTGCCCCCGTTAATTGGCCAAGAAACTTGGCCGGATTGGCCTAAAAGTGGCGGCGATTATAGGCATATTCCGCCGCCGATGCCATGCGCCAGACGTCGTACGGTTATTCGCCCTGTGGCTGATAACGCGGGTCGTGCGCCTGCAGTTGGTGCAGGCGGGCCAGTGGGTCCTGGCGATAAAAGCGGCTCAGTTGCGCGTACACCTGTGGATAACTGTTGACCAGCAAATCCGGGGCGCTGAAAAAATATTCGCTGGTGACGGCAAAGAATTCCGCCGGGTTTTCGGCGGCGTAGGGGTCGATTTCGGTTTCGATGTCCGGGTCGGCGTCCAGCTGGCGATTGAGGTCATCAAAGGCGCTTTGCATCACGCTGGCCCATTCTTGCACGCGCATGTCGTGGTGCAGCGGCGGCAGGCCGTTGGCGTCGCCGTTGAGCATGTCGAGCTTGTGCGCCAGCTCGTGGATCACCAGGTTGTAGCCTTCCCACTGGCCGCTGGCGAGTACGCCGGGCCAGGCGAGGATCACCGGGCCCTGTTGCCAGGCTTCGCCGCTGTGTTCGCCGTCCCACTCATGTTCGATGCCGCTGCTGTCGCGATGGCGCTGGGGGCTGACGAAGTCGTCGGGGTACAGCACGATTTCGTGGAAGCCCTGGTACCAGTCGAGGTCGCCGAGGTGCATCAGCGGCAACTGTGCCTGGGCGGCGAGCAGCAGGCGTTGCTCCTGGTGCAGCTCGACGCCGGGCAGGGCGGTGAGGTGTTTTTCGGCGAGGAACACCACGCAGGCTTCACGCAGCCACTGGTCCTGCTCGGGGCTGATGCCGTCGAGGAAGGTCAGGTGGTGGCGCACCCGTTGCCAGGTGTCATCGGCAATCGGGTGCTTGGCCAGCAGGCGCCGGCGACGCCAGGCGCTGAGGGACCACATCGTGGGTTACTGCGGCTTGGCTTCGGAGGAGGTGCGGCCAAAGCGGCTGCGGAACACGCCAATGATCATCGGCACCAGCGACAGCAGGATGATGAACACCACCAGCAACGAGAGGTTTTTCTTGATGAACGGCACGTTACCGAAGAAATAGCCCAGGGTCACCAGGCCGCCGACCCAGAGGATGGTGCCCAGCACGCTGAAACCGAAGAACCGTGGGTAAGGCATTTTCGCGATGCCGGCGACGAACGGCGCAAAGGTACGCAGGATCGGCAGGAAGCGCGCCAGGGTCACGGTTTTGCCGCCGTGCTTGTCGTAGAAATCGTGGGTTTTTTGCAGGTAGTCGCGGCGGAAGATTTTCGAGTTCGGGTTGTTGAACAAGCGCTCGCCGACCGTTCGCCCTATCACGTAGTTGGTGCTGTCGCCGAGGATCGCGGCCAACATCAACAGCCCGCCCAGCAAGACCGGGTCCATGCCGCCGCCGGCGGCCACCGCGCCGGCGATAAACAGCAAGGAATCACCCGGCAGGAAGGGCATCACCACCAGGCCGGTTTCACAAAAAATCACCAGGAACAGAATGGCGTAGATCCACGGACCG
Source organism: Pseudomonas poae (assembly GCA_028869255.1). Classification (NCBI taxonomy): domain Bacteria; kingdom Pseudomonadati; phylum Pseudomonadota; class Gammaproteobacteria; order Pseudomonadales; family Pseudomonadaceae; genus Pseudomonas; species Pseudomonas poae. The sequence goes on from CP110972.1 coordinate 6,566,880, forward strand.
TAATTGGTTACCAGCAGGTCGAGGTACACGTCGAGATGCAGGATAAGGTCAAGCGGGTTGAAATCCATGGATGGCACCTGTGTGAACGGCCCGACTCAGCAGGCCTGTGCGGAAGCTCGGGTAATAAGGCTACAAGCGTATGCCGCATTTCTTACAACCCTGAAAGGTCCGCATTATACGGATTGAGAGGTGAAAAGCCTGTTGGTTTTGTAGCGGGGGATGTCGCGGTTGGCGGGTCATGGCGAGTCGCCTTCCCGTGGCGAGCGAGCTTGCTCGCGTTGGGCTGCGCAGCGGCCCCCAAACCCACGCAACGCTGTTTGCCTGGAGGCGTGCGGGGGTTTTTAGTGGGGCTGCTGCGCAGCCCAACGCGAGCAAGCTCGCTCGCCACAAGGGCTTTTTCGTCCCTCCAAAAAAACAGGTTCGTTAGAAAAGGTCAGTCCTCGCTGATCGGCAGCGTGTAGTTCTTGAACTCGGTGTCCTCGCGAAACCCGATCGACTCATAGGTCTTCTGCGCCACTTGATTGTCACTGCTGGTCGACACCCGCAGCCGCACCGCGTGAGTCTCCTTGGCCATTTTCTTCGCCGTGCGCATCAGGTTGTCCGCCACCAGTTGGCGCCGCGCATCTTCGGCCACATAGATGTCGTTTAGAATCCACACCCGCTTAAGCGACAGCGACGAAAAGCTTGGGTACAGCTGGCAAAACCCAAGCACTTTTTTGTCGTCATCGTCGGCCAGGGCCAGGTAGATCACCGACTCCTTGCGGCGCAGGCGCTTTTCCAGAAAGGCCCGCGATGAGTCCGGGAAGGGCAGGGCCCCGTAGAACTCGCGGTATTTGACGAACAACGGGGTCAACAGGTCCAGGTGTTCCAGGGTCGCTTGAGTAATCCGCATGCCAGGCCTCAACTTCCAAAGGGGTATGACCACACAAGCGGCCGTGACTTGATGCTGCCTAAAGGCGCGAAAAAGCGCAATCGTGCGGGTATCAGTCGGTGGGCGGGCTGAGCAGGAAATTGCCCTTCATCAAATCCGGGTCGTCGGATTCGAGGGTTTGCACCTGCGCCTCGTCCTTCAGGTTGACCCCCGACAGTTGCCGGCGACACGCCTCTCGCATCAAGTACAGCAGGCGATGCGCCGCCATGCCATAACTCAAACCCTCCAAACGCACATTGGAGATGCAGTTGCGATAGGCATCGGTAAGGCCGACCTTGGGGTTGTAGGTAAAATACAGGCCCAGGCTGTCCGGCGAGCTGAGCCCTGGGCGCTCGCCGATCAGGATCACGGTCATCTTGGCCCCAAGCAACTGCCCAACTTCATCAGCCACCGCCACGCGGCCTTGTTCCACCAGGATCACCGGCGACAAGGACCAGCCGTCTGCGTTGCTCTGTTCCTCCAAGCGTGTAAGAAACGGCAAGGTATGTTTATGCACTGCAAGCGCCGACAGCCCGTCGGCGACCACTACCGCCAGGTCTACCCCGCCAGGGTTGGCCGTTGCATAGTCGCGCAGGCGCTGGGCCGACTCATCACTTAAACGCCGCCCCAGGTCCGGGCGTTGCAGATACATATGCCGGTCGGCGGCCGCGCTGTGCAGCAACAGGCTGTCACGCCCGCGCTCAGCCAGTTGGCTGCTCAGGCCCGCATGGTCGAAGGGCAGGTGCACCGCGTCCCGCGCCTGGGCGTGGGCAAACTGGAAATCCAGCTGTGCGTGAGTCGGAATACTGGTACCGGTGCGGCCCAGGGCGATGCGTGCCGGGGTGAGGCGGCGCAGTTCCAGCCACGGGTTGTCAGGCAGGTCGAGTTGCACAGGCGGCTCCTTCATCCCAATTGCGCCAAGGCGTGGCGAAACGCCGGTGGCAGGCTGTTGCCGAAATGCACCTTGCCGTCGGCTTGCGTGAAGATGCCCATTTTGGCCAGCCACTGTTCGAATTCCGGCGCCGGCTTTAAACCCAATGTTTGCCGGGCGTACAAGGCGTCGTGGAACGAGGTGGTCTGGTAGTTGAGCATGATGTCGTCGGAGCCGGGGATGCCCATGATGAAGTTGATCCCGGCCACACCCAGCAGGGTCAGCAGGGTGTCCATATCGTCCTGGTCGGCTTCGGCGTGGTTGGTGTAGCAGATGTCGCAGCCCATCGGCACGCCCAGCAGCTTGCCGCAGAAGTGGTCTTCGAGCCCGGCGCGGATGATCTGCTTGCCGTTGTACAGGTACTCGGGGCCGATAAACCCTACGACCGTGTTCACCAGAAACGGTTTGAAATGTCGGGCCACGGCGTAGGCACGGGTTTCACAGGTTTGCTGGTCGACGCCAAAATGCGCGTTGGCCGACAAGGCGCTGCCCTGGCCGGTTTCGAAATACATCAAGTTCTGCCCCAGAGTGCCACGATTAAGGCTCAAGCCCGCGTCGTAGCCTTCCTGCAACACGCTCAGGCTGATGCCGAAGCTGGCATTGGCCGCCTCGGTGCCGGCAATCGACTGAAACACCAGGTCCAGCGGTACGCCACGGTTGATGGCTTCGATGGAGGTGGTGACGTGGGTGAGTACGCAGGCTTGGGTCGGGATTTCGTAACGCTGGATGATTGCGTCGAGCATCTCCAACATGGCGCAGATCGAGGCGATGCTGTCGGTGGCCGGGTTGATGCCGATCATGGCGTCGCCGTTGCCGTACAGCAGGCCGTCGAGAATGCTCGCGGCAATGCCTGCCGGCTCATCCGTGGGGTGGTTGGGCTGCAGGCGCGTCGACAGGCGACCGCGCAGGCCCATGGTGCCGCGAAACTGAGTGACCACGCGGATTTTCTGCGCCACCAGCACCAGGTCCTGCACGCGCATGATCTTGGACACGGCGGCGGCCATTTCCGGTGTAAGCCCGGGCGCCAATGCGCGTAGGGATTGTTCGTCAGCCGCGTCACTGAGCAGCCAGTCGCGCAGGCCGCCGACGGTCAGGTGGCTGACCGCGGCAAACGCCTGTTTATCGTGGGTATCGATGATCAGCCGCGTGACTTCATCGCTTTCATAAGGGATCAGCGCTTCTTGCAGAAAATGCTTGAGCGGAATATTGGCCAAGGCCATTTGCGCCGCGACCCGTTCGCCGTCGTTTTGCGCGGCGACGCCGGCGAGGAAATCCCCGGAGCGTGCGGGGCTGGCCTTGGCCATCACGTCCTTGAGGCTGTCGAAGCGGTAGGTGTGTGCACCCACCGCGTGGGAAAAGCTTGCCATACAGTGTCTCCTTGACGACGCAGGCAGTGGCCTGCGTCGAGGTTTACGGCAGTTAGTGCAAGGCGGCCTCTGCGGCCTGGATCGCCGCGAATTCCTCTTCGGGCGTGCCTGCTACCAAGTGATGCCGGCTGTAGAAAGCAAAGTAAGCAATTAATACTCCATAGATGATCGCCGCGCCAATTACCACCCGTGGGTCCACCAGAAAGCCCGCCACCACGGCCACGCAGGCCAGTACCAGGGCCACGCCTGAGGTGAAGATGCCGCCCGGTGTGCGGTATGGACGGTCCATTTTGGGGCGACGAATGCGCAAGGTGATGTGCGCGGCCATCATCAGCACGTAGGAAATGGTCGCGCCAAACACCGCCACCAATATCAGCAAGTCACCCTGGCCGGTCAGCGACAGCCCAAACCCGATGATGCCGGGAATGACCAAGGCCAGTACGGGCGCCTTGCTTTTGTTGGTCTGCGACAGTTTGCGCGGCAGGTAGCCGGCACGTGACAAGGCAAAGATCTGCCGTGAATAGGCGTAGATAATCGAGAAAAAGCTGGCGATCAGCCCCGCCAGGCCCACGAGGTTGACGAAGCTGCCCATCCAGGTCGAGCCGCCGTAGGACAGCGCCAGCGCTTCCACCAGCGGGTTGCCGGATTTGATCAGCGCGTAGGTGCCGGCGCCGCCGGGGGCGATCACCAGAATCAGCAAGGCAAAACTGGTGAGCACCACGATGGCGCCGATCAGGCCCCGGGGCAGGTCGCGTTTGGGGTTCTTGGTTTCTTCGGCGGCCAGCGGCACGCCCTCCACGGCGAGGAAAAACCAGATGGCGTAGGGGATCGCCGCCCAAACGCCGACATAGCCGAAGGGCAGGAAGGTGCTGGCGCCCTTGGCTTCGGTAACCGGGATGTCGAGCAGATTGGCGACGTTGAAGTGCGGCACCATCGCCACCAGGAATACGCCCAGGGCAATCGCGGCGACGGCGGTGATGATAAACATCAGCTTCAGGGCTTCACCCACACCAAAAATGTGGATGCCGATAAAGATGATGTAGAACGCCAGGTAGATCATCCAGCCGCCGATGCCGAACAGCGACTCGCAATAAGCGCCGATAAACACCGCAATGGCGGCGGGGGCTATGGCGTATTCGATCAGGATGGCGGTGCCGGTGAGGAACCCGCCCCAGGGGCCGAACGCGCTGCGGGCGAAGCCGTAGCCGCCGCCGGCGGTAGGGATCATGGAAGACAATTCGGCCAGGGAAAAGCACATGCACAGGTACATGGTGGCCATCAGCAATGTGGCGAGGAACATGCCGCCCCAGCCACCCTGGGCCAAGCCGAAGTTCCAGCCGGCGTAGTCGCCGGAGATGACATAAGCAACGCCAAGGCCAACTAAGAGTACCCAGCCGGCGGCGCCTTTTTTCAATTCGCGTTGTTGGAAGTATTGGGAGTCAACTTTTTCGAAGTCGACGGAAGATCCAGTGGGTTCGCTAGGCATGGGAAAGTACCTTTCATTGTTATTTTTTTAACTCGGCCTCTTTGTGCCGGATGAGGTAGCAACTACTTTGCGAAGTTCAACTGTGGGCGCTGGCTTGCCTGCGATGCGGGCAACTCGATGTATCTGGCTGACCGAGGTGGAGCTATCGCAGGCAAGCCAGCTCCCACACTTGATTGCATTTCAAGTGGGGAGCCAACTGTCAGTTATGGATGAGTTAAAAAAAGCCCAACGGATTAATGTCGTAGCTCACCAGCAAGTTTTTGGTCTGCTGGTAGTGATCCAACATCATCTTGTGCGTCTCACGGCCCACGCCGGACTTCTTGTAACCACCAAACGCGGCATGCGCCGGGTACAGGTGGTAGCAGTTGGTCCACACGCGGCCCGCTTTGATCGCCCGGCCCATGCGGTAGGCGCGATTGATGTCGCGGGTCCACACGCCAGCGCCCAGGCCGAACTCGGTGTCGTTGGCAATCGCCAGGGCTTCGGCTTCGTCCTTGAAGGTGGTGATGCTCACCACCGGGCCGAAGATTTCTTCCTGGAATACGCGCATTTCGTTGGTGCCCTTGAGCAGGGTCGGCTGGATGTAATAACCACCGGCCATGTCGCCGCTGAGCTGTTCGACCTTGCCGCCGGTGAGCAATTGCGCGCCTTCGCCCTTGGCGATTTCCAGGTACGACAGGATCTTGTCGAACTGCTGCTCGGACGCCTGGGCGCCGACCATGGTGTCGGTGTCCAGCGGGTCGCCGCGTTTGATCTGCTCGATTTTCTTCATCACCACTTTCATGAAGTCGTCGTAGATCGACTCTTCCACCAGGGCGCGAGACGGGCAGGTGCACACCTCACCCTGGTTGAAGAACGCCAGCACCAGGCCTTCGGCGGCTTTTTCGATAAACGACGGTTCGGCCTTCATGATGTCGGCGAAGAAGATGTTCGGCGACTTGCCGCCCAGCTCCACGGTGGACGGAATAATGTTCTCGGCCGCCGCGTGCATGATGTGCGAGCCCACCGGGGTGGAGCCGGTGAAGGCGATCTTGGCGATGCGCTTGCTGGTGGCCAGGGCTTCACCGGCTTCTTTGCCGAAACCGTGCACCACATTCAGCACGCCCGGTGGCAGCAGATCGCCGATCAGTTCCATCAGCACGTTGATGCCCAGCGGCGTTTGCTCGGCAGGCTTGAGCACCACGCAGTTACCGGCGGCCAGGGCCGGCGCGAGCTTCCACGCGGCCATCAGGAGCGGGAAGTTCCACGGGATGATCTGGCCGACGACGCCCAGCGGTTCGTGGAAGTGATAGGACGCGGTCAGTTCGTTGATTTCCGCGCTGGTGCCTTCCTGGGCGCGAATGCAGCCGGCGAAGTAGCGGAAGTGGTCGGCCGCCAGCGGGATGTCGGCGTTGAGGGTTTCACGCACGGCCTTGCCGTTGTCCCAGGTTTCGGTGATGGCCAGCAGTTCGAGGTTCTGTTCGATGCGGTCGGCGATTTTCAGCAGCACCAGCGAGCGATCCTGGGCCGAGGTTTTGCCCCAGGCGTCGGCGGCGGCATGGGCGGCGTCGAGCGCTTTGTCGATGTCTTTGGCAGTGGAGCGCGGGAAGTCGGCGATAGGCTTGCCGTTGACCGGCGAGGTGTTGGTGAAATAGTTGCCGTCGACCGGCGCAACGAATTCGCCACCAATGTAGTTGCCGTACTTGGCCTTGAACGAAACGATCGCGCCTTCAGTACCGGGGTGTGCGTAACGCATGGTGGATTCTCCTGGCTTTTATGTTTATTGGAGTGCAGCGCTGTTGCTGCGCTTGATAAAGCGTAGAGCAAAGGTTGGGCCACTGCTTTGCCGGCCAGCGAAATCAAGGGGTTGGGGAGTGTTGCAGCGCGTTGCTGTCACGGCGGCGGCACGCGCGCAGTGACAGTTTGTGCCATAAGCGGTACAGCCTGTGACCGGTGGGTCTGCCCGGGATTGCAATGGTCGGATGGCTGGGGGATGCTGGCTGTTCTCACGCAGGGAGAATAATAAGAACATGCAAAACGATCATTTCAGTCGCCATGCCCAGCAAGTCTTGACCGTCACCCGTGGGCAAGAACTGTCCCACGGGCCCGCCAGCGACCCGTCCATCGCCCGCTCCTGGCTGCGTTGCCTGGAGGATTACCACCTTGACCCCGCGCTGACCATCGCCCCCACCGTGCTGGAACACGGCCGCCTGCTGGAAAGCCGCGAGCGCCTGCAACAAGTGTTGAGCATCGCCGGCAGCGAGATGAACAGCCTGCATCAACAGCTCTCCGGCGCCGGCCATGCGGTGCTGCTGACCGACGCCCGCGGGGTGATCCTCAACTGTGTCACTGCGCCGTCGGAGCGCAAGATTTTCGAACGCGCCGGGCTCTGGCTGGGCGCCGACTGGAGTGAAGCGTGCGAGGGCACCAACGGCATCGGCACCTGCCTGGTGGAGCGTCAGTCGCTGACCATTCATCGTGATGAGCATTTTCGCGGCCGCCATACCGGGCTGACCTGTTCGGCGAGCCCGGTGTTCGACCCCCATGGCGAGCTGCTTGCCGTGCTCGATGTGTCCTCGGCACGCGAAGCCATCTCGCGCCAGAGCCAGTTCCACACCATGGCGCTGGTGAACCTGTCGGCGAAGATGATCGAAAGTTGTTACTTCCTGCGTCACTTTGAACACCACTGGTTGCTGCGCTTTCACCTGCAAGCCGAATCGGTGGGGCTGTTCAGCGAAGGGCTGCTGGCCTTTGATGGCGAAGGGCGGGTGTGTGCGGCCAACCAGAGTGCGTTGAACCTGCTGGGGCAGGTTCGCGGCGGGTTGCTGGGGCAGCCGGTCGAGGCGTTTTTCGAGTGTTCGCTGGATCAACTGTTGGGGCGTGCCAGTGCGAACGCTACGGCCAGCTGGCCACTGCGTACCCGCGATGGTCGGCATCTGTTCGCCGCGTTGCGCGGGCAGGCGCCTCGCTCGTCGGCACCGCTGGCCAAGCCCGAGGCGCCGCGTCTGCCGGATATCTGCCTGGGCGATCCGGCGCTGCAGAATGATTTTCGCCGGGCGCTGAGGGTCTTCGAGCGTGACGTGCCGCTGTTGATCAACGGCGAAACCGGCTCCGGCAAAGAGGCCTTCGCCAAGGCTGTGCACCACGCCAGCCTGCGCGCCGACAAGGCGTTTGTGGCACTCAACTGCGCCGCTATCCCGGAAAGCCTGATCGAAAGCGAACTGTTCGGCTATCGCGGCGGCAGCTTTACCGGCGCACGCAAGGAAGGCATGCAAGGCAAGCTGCAGCAGGCCGACGGCGGCACGCTGTTCCTCGACGAGATCGGCGATATGCCCCTGGCGTTGCAAACCCGGCTATTAAGGGTGCTGGAAGACCGCATGGTGGTGCCTATCGGCGGTGAGCCCCAGGCGGTCAATGTAAGAATAATCAGCGCTACGCACCGGAATTTGCTGGAGCGTGTGCAGGACGGCAGTTTTCGCGAAGATTTGTACTACCGGCTCAACGGCCTTGAAGTCGGCCTGCCGCCCTTGCGCGAGCGCAGCGATAAGGCTCAATTGCTCGACTTCCTGCTGGCGCAAGAGGCGGGCGGGCAGCCGGTCGTGCTCGACCCGGCGACGCGTGCGGCGCTGCTGGGCTTCGCCTGGCCGGGTAATGTCCGGCAGTTGCGCACCGTACTGCGCACGCTGGCGGCGCTGTGTGACCACGGGCAAGTCGGCCTGGAGGATTTGCCCGCGCAGATTCGCCAGGCGCGGGTGCAACCGGTTGCGCAGGCCACGCCTGTGGACTCGCCCCTGGAAGAGGCCGAGCGGCTTGCCTTGCTCACGGCCCTTGAACAACAACGCTGGCACATGACCCACACGGCCGAGCAACTGGGCGTCAGCCGTAACACGCTGTATAGAAAGCTGCGCAGGCACGGTATCGCCCGGTCCTACACCTAAAGAGTGCGATTTTCGCCCCCCTGCGCTAACCTGCCTCGATGTTTTACGAGGTCGACTATGCACATTCATATTCTGGGTATCTGCGGTACGTTCATGGGCTCGATGGCGGTTCTGGCCAAAGAGCTGGGCCATCACGTTACGGGCTCCGATGCCAATGTTTACCCGCCCATGAGCACGCAACTTGAAGCCCAGGGCATTGAGTTGACCCAAGGCTATGACCCGGCGCAATTCGACCCGGTCCCGGACCTGGTGGTGATCGGCAACGCCATGTCCCGTGGCAACCCGGCGGTCGAATACGTACTCAATAAAGGTTTGCCGTATGTCTCCGGCCCGCAATGGCTGGCCGACCATGTGCTGCAAGGCCGTTGGGTGTTGGCGGTGGCGGGCACGCATGGCAAGACCACCACCAGCAGCATGCTGGCCTGGGTGCTGGAGCATGCGGGCATGAGCCCGGGCTTCCTGATCGGCGGCGTGCCACAGAATTTCTCGGTGTCGGCGCGCCTGGGCGATACACCGTTCTTTGTGATTGAGGCCGACGAATACGACAGCGCCTTCTTCGACAAGCGCTCCAAGTTCGTCCACTACCGCCCGCGTACGGCGATCCTCAATAACCTCGAGTTCGATCACGCCGACATCTTCCCTGATCTCGCTGCCATCGAGCGCCAGTTCCACCATTTGGTGCGCACTATTCCGAGCGAAGGCCTGGTGATTCACCCGACCACCGAGCCCGCTTTGCAGCGTGTAATCCAGATGGGCTGCTGGACCCCGGTGCAAACCACCGGCGCGGGCGGGCAATGGCAGGTCAAGTTGCTCAGTGACGACGGCTCGCGCTTTGAAGTGCTGTTTGAAGGCGAGGCCCAAGGCATCGTCGACTGGGACATGACCGGCCAGCACAACGTCGCGAATGCCCTGGTAACCCTGGCGGCGGCGCGCCATGTCGGCGTGGTGCCGTCCATCGGCATTGCCGCGTTGAGCGCGTTCAAAAGCGTGAAGCGCCGCATGGAAAAGGTCGCCGACGTGAATGGGATTACCATCTACGACGACTTTGCCCACCACCCGACCGCGATTGCCACCACCCTGGATGGCCTGCGCAAGCGCGTCGGCGATGCGCCGATCATCGCCATTGTGGAGCCGCGCTCCAACTCCATGAAGCTGGGCGCGCACCGCGATGGCTTGCCGCAAAGCGTCAACGACGCCGACCAGGCGGTGTGGTACGCGCCGGCCAACCTGGGCTGGGACCTGCCCGCGATTGCTGCGCTGTGCACGGTGCCGTCGAAAGTCTGTGATTCGATTGAAGGCATCATTGAGTTCGTGCAGCAACACGCCAAGCCCGGCACCCATGTGGTGGTCATGAGCAACGGCGGCTTCGGCGGCCTGCATGGCAAGTTGGCCGAGGCGCTCAAATGAGCGGCCCGGAACGCGTCACCCTGGCGATGACCGGCGCATCCGGCGCGCCTTATGGCTTGCGCCTGCTCGATTGCCTGGTGCGCGAGGACCGTGAGGTGCACTTTCTGATCTCCAAGGCCGCGCAGTTGGTGATGGCCACCGAGACCGACGTGGCGCTGCCGCCCAAGGTGCAGATGATGCAAGCCTTCCTCACCGAGTACACCGGTGCGGCGGCGGGGCAGATCAAGGTTTACGGCAAAGAGGACTGGATGTCGCCGGTGGCTTCCGGCTCCGGCGCGCCGGCCGCGATGGTGGTGGTGCCGTGTTCCACCGGCACCTTGTCGGCGATTGCCACCGGTGCCTGCAACAACTTGATCGAACGTGCGGCGGACGTGACGCTTAAAGAGCGTCGCCAACTGATCCTGGTGCCACGTGAGGCGCCGTATTCGAGCATTCACCTGGAGCACATGCTCAAGCTGTCGAATATGGGTGTGACCATCTTGCCGGCGTCGCCCGGCTTCTATCACCAGCCACAAACCATCGACGACCTGGTGGACTTTGTGGTGGCGCGGATTCTCAACCTGCTGAATATCCCTCAGGACATGCTGCCGCGTTGGGGCGAGCACCATTTGAGCAGCGATGAATAAGGCGCTGCTGCTGATCCTCGCGCTGCAACTGGCCGGTTGCGCCACGGCGCGCACGCTGGACGCTGCCCAGCCCGGCGCGCCGGTGGTGTATGCCGGCACGCGCCTGGACTTGTATGCGATTAACGGCGGCTGTTGCGCCAAGGACCGGTTCGGCGCCGAAGCGCCGAGCTATCCGCACGTGGACCTGCCGGCCAGCGCGCTGCTCGACACCTTGCTGTTGCCGCTCTCGGTGTTGACGGTGCTGGGGGTTGGGTTCAACGCAACGGGCGGGCTTTAGATAGCGGGTGCCTGTGCTGGCCTCATCGCAGGCAAGCCAGCTCCCACCATTGAAATGCACTCCCCTGTGGGAGCCGGGCTTGCCCGCGATGAGGCCCGCCTGGTCAGCGCAGGACTGTTTGCCGAGCTCCATCACGCGCACGCAACGGGCGGGCTTTAGATAGCGGGTGCCTGTGCTGGCCTCATCGCAGGCAAGCCAGCTCCCACCATTGGAATGCATTCCCCTGTGGGAGCCGGGCTTGCCCGCGATGAGGCCCGCCCGGCCGGCACAGGACTATTTGCCGAGCTTGCGCAGTTCATCCGACTCCACCACGCGCACGCCGTCTTGCTCTTCCAGCGCCAGGCGCCACATGGCTCGGGCGAGTTCGCACACTTCAATGCCGTGGTACTTGCCCGGAATCAAACGTGACAGCGGCCCGGCCAATTGCTCGCTCAGGCGTGGTTCGAGCCGTTCTCCCAGCAACAGCGATGGCCGCACGATGGTCAATTGCGGCCAATCCTGGGCTTTGAGCGCTTGTTCCATCTCGCCTTTGACGCGGTTGTAGAAGATCGAGGATTTCGGGTCGGCGCCAATTGCGCTGATCACGATCAGGTGCCGCGCACCCATTTCCCGTGCGCGTTTGGCGAACGCCACGACCATGTCCAGGTCCACGGCGCGGAAGGCCGCTTCGGAACCTGCCCGTTTGAGGGTGGTGCCCAGGCAGCAGAAAGCGATGTCCACGCGGCCGCTCAGTTGCGGCAGGAACACGGCCGGGTCGCCTACCGGGTTTTCCAGGTGCGGGTGTTCAGCCAGCGGCTTGCGGCTGGGTGCCAGCACGCGGGTTACCGTGGGTTCGTTGAGGAGGCGGTCGAGCAGGTGTTCGCCGGTAAGGCCAGAGGCGCCGGCGAGCAAGATATGCTGCGGTGTCAGGTACATGGTGTTTCCCCCTTGTTACACGTTACAGCTTAGTTGCCTTTGGCTTCCTTGCTATTCATTGAGACGCTTTCGAGCGCCTTTCGTGCCTGCTGCTTGCGTAATAGTTGCCAGTGGGCGATCACGCCTTTAGGGGCCCAGATCTGCGGCTCGGAGGCTTCGAAGTTGTCCGCCTGTTCGCGTTCGGTCACATGCAGCTGCGCCAGCTTGAAGGCTTGCTGCAGGTCATCGGTCTGGTTGAAGGCTTGGGCGAAGAGGGCGTCGCCGAAGTAGGTGAAGTCGGCCTCTTCGGAGCAACCGAAGGACACGCGGTCGGCCCGTGAGGCGGTCATGATCAGCGTGCGCTCGTCTTTGAGCGCGGGGATGAACCCGCCGGAATAGCAGGCGGAAATCACGATGATCTTGTCGCGGTTTTTCAGTGGCGTAAGCACGGCCGCCAGCTCATCGGCCGGCAGGTCGGCCAGCTCCATGCGCGGCTGGTCCAGCACCAGTTCATGCTCGTGGGTGCCGTGGCTGGTCAGGTAGATAAACACCAGGTCTTCCGGCCCCGTGCGTTCGGCCAGGGTTTGCACGGCGCGACGCAGGCTCTCGCGGGTGGCCATCGGACGGTCGGCGACATGGTCGCGGTGGTTGACCAGGCGAACCTGCCCACGGGCGCCGAAGCGGGTGGCGAGCATATTGCTGACGTAATCGGCTTCGCGCAGGAACACGCTTTGTTTACCGTCACCGGCCAGCACCAGGGTGTACAGCTCTACGGCGGGGGTGGAAGCGGGCACAGCGGCAAGCGCGGCATCGAGCAAGCGGCCCTGGGCCAGTACGCCGATTTCCAGCGGGTCGGGCAGCAGCTTGCCGTCGGCGTCACGCACGCGCATGCCGTTGACCCACGTGCCGGCCTGCACGGTGCCATCGGTGAGCACAAGCGTGCCTTTGCCCTGGTAGCTGTCGCTGTCGAAGCCGCCGATATAGAAGCTGCCGTCGGTGAGGTTCAGGCGGCCTTCGCCGGTAAAGCGCCAGTCGGCGAACTGGCCGACGTAATGGCTGCCGTCCACGCCGATCAACTCGCCCTTGCCGCTCAGCGCGCCCTCCTTGAACTGGCCGATCCACACATCGCCGTCAGCGTTTTCGTAGCGGCCCTTGCCGTTGAGCTGGTTCTGTTTGAACTGGCCGACATAGATGTCGCCGTCTGCGCTGTTGAATGTGCCGTTGCCTTCCAGCTGGCCATCCACGAAGTGGCCGCTGAACTGGTTGCCGCTGTCGTCGTTGCGCTGGCCTTCGCCATTCGGCTTGCCGTGGGCGAACTGGCCCTGGTACTGGCTGCCGTCGGCCAGTTCGAGGCGGCCGAGGCCGGAGTACTGGTCGTCCTTGAACTCGCCGCGATAGGTCATCTGCCCCTCTTTGAGGGTGCCTTCGCCGTTGCGCCGACCGTTCTTGAACCCGCCTACATAATGGCTGCCGGCTGTGGTCAGGCTGCCCTGGCCGTCGAACAGGCCCTGCTGGAACTGGCCTTTATAGACTTCGCCATTGCTGCCATGCCATTCGCCCTGGCCATGCCACTGGCCTTTGTCGAACTGCCCGGCGTACCAGCTGCCGTTGGGGTAGTCGACGCGGCCCTGGCCTTGCAGCAAGCCATTGACCACATCGCCACGGTAGCGCCCGCCATCGGGCAGGCGCGCATCGGGCGGCAACAGCGATTCGCCATCTCCGCAAGCGGTGAGCAACAGGGCAAGGGCAAGGGGGGCGAGTGGGCGCATAGCGGGTTCCGGATAATTGAGCGCCGAGTATGCCGCAGCTGCGAGTTTCATACATAAATTTACATAACCTGTGGTGAGGTTTATGTCCCCACCACAGGCATGGGCTTACACGAAGTAAAGCGACAGCGACTCAGCCACGTAAGCCGGTTTTTCCTGGCCCTCGATTTCCAGGGTGGCAGTGGCCTTGAGCAACCATTGGCCGGGTTTTTTCTCGGTGACGTCGGTCAGGGTCACGTTCAGGCGCACCTTGGAGTTGACCTTCACCGGCTGGATAAAGCGCACGCTGTCCAAGCCGTAGTTGACGGCCATCTTCAAGCCATCGGGCACGATCAGGATATCCTCCATCAGCTTGGGCATCAGCGACAGCGACAGGAACCCGTGGGCGATGGTGCTGCCGAACGGCGTTTGCGCGGCCTTGACCGGGTCGACATGGATGAACTGATGATCGCCGGTGGCCTCGGCGAACAGGTTGATACGCGCCTGGTCGATGGTGAGCCATTCGGAACGTCCCAGTTCCTTGCCGACATAGTCTTTGAGCTGCGCTACGGGTACATAGGGCATTGCGTCTCTCCTTGGTTCATCGGTGCTGTTTTTTATGGGTTGCAGAGAACCAATGTAGATCATCATGGGCAACCAGCTCGGTCAACCCACCATGCTTTTGGCGAATGCCGAAGCATAGGGCGGGCATGCTTATAATGCGGGCGGGCTTTAAGGGGGGAGAACGGATGCTGTTACGCGGGCTGACATGGCTGGTGTTGTTTCAATTGATCGGCACGGCGATCAACCATTTGCTGCTGCCGGTACTGCCGGGGCCGATCATCGGCCTGCTGCTGATGCTGGGCTACCTGGTGTGGCGCGGCGAAGTCGGCGAGCCGTTGAGCCTGGCAGCCGGCAGCCTGTTGCGCTACTTGCCGTTGCTGCTGGTGCCGCCGGCGGTGGGGGTGATGGTGTATGCCAAGGACATTGCCGCCGACTTCTGGGCCATCGTCGGCGCGCTGGTGCTGTCGCTGGTGATCGCCATGGGCTTTGTCGGTGTGCTGATGCAGCACCTGGTCAAGCGCAAGGAGAAGGATCAATGATGGTCGACTGGCACGGCGCGTGGGTCGCAGTGATTCATCATCCCCTGTTCGGCATCGGCATCACCCTCGGTGCCTACCAACTGGTGCTGGCCGGTTTCGAGAAAACCCGCTGGATTTTCCTGCAGCCGGTGCTGGTGTCGATGCTGCTGGTGATCGGCGTGTTGCTCAGCTGCGGCCTGAGCTACGCCGAATACCGCAAAAGCACCGAGATCATGGGCATCCTGCTCGGCCCCGCGACGGTGGCCCTGGCGGTGCCGCTATATTTGAACCTGCGGCGGATTCGCCAATTGTTCTGGCCGATTTTTACTACGCTGGTGATAGGCGGCGTACTGGCAACCGGCCTGTGTGTCCTGCTGGGTTGGTGGTTCGGCGCTGAACACATGATGCTGATGACCATGGCGCCCAAGTCGGTGACCTCGCCGATTGCCATGCTGGTGGCCGAGCAGATAGGCGGCGTGGCCGCGTTGGCGGCGGTGTTTGTGCTGATCACCGGGGTGGTCGGCGCGATGATCGGTCCGGCGTACCTGTCGCGCCTGGGTGTGCACAGCCCCGAGGCACGCGGCATGGCCCTGGGCATGACCGCTCATGCCGTCGGCACCTCGGTGGCCCTGCAGGAAAGCGAAGAGTGCGGCGCCTTTGCAGCGCTGGCCATGAGTCTGATGGGCGTGGCCACGGCGGTGTCTTTGCCGCTGGCTGTGTCGGTGATTGTTTAAACCGGGTTTAAGGAAACCTTTATGAGTCTGGCGCTGTTCCCGCTCAATACCGTGCTGTTCCCTGGCTGCACCCTCGATTTGCAACTGTTCGAGGCGCGCTACCTGGACATGATCAGCCGCTGCATGAAAAAGGGCGAAAGCTTCGGCGTGGTGTGCATCCTCGATGGTCAGGAAGTGGGCATGGCCCCGGATGGCTACGCGCTGATCGGTTGCGAAGCGCTGATCCGCGACTTCAAACAGCAGGACAACGGCCTGCTGGGGATTCGCGTCGAAGGCGGGCGGCGCTTCCGGGTGCGCGACGCCGGCGTGCAGAAGGACCAACTGCTGGTGGCCGAGGTGCAATGGCTCGAAGAACTGCCGGACCAGCCGCTGGAAGAAGAGGACGCCGACCTGTTGGCCTTGCTCCAGGCCCTGGCCGAGCACCCGATGGTCGCCTCGCTGGACATGGGCGCGCACGCCGACGGCCAGCAAGCCCTGGGCAACCAGTTGGCGTATCTGCTGCCGTTTACCGAGGCCGACAAGATCGACCTGCTGCAACTCGACGACCCTCAGCAGCGGCTGGATGCTATCCAGATGCTGCTCGACGAGTTACAGGGCGAACTCTTCACTTAATAGGCATAGCGCAGCAGGGCGTGGGAGGTGCCGGTGAGGGCGATAAAGCCCAGCACCGCCACCAGCGTCGGAAGCAACAGCCACCACGTCTTTTGCGACATCGCCGGCAACGGGCTTCGATACTGGTTGAGGGTCAGGCTGAAGGCGCACACGGTCATTGCCAGCAGCGTGCCGGCCAGAATATCCGTAGGCCAATGCGCGCCGAGGTAAACCCGCGACAGCGCAATGAATGCTGCGGGAATGCAGCCCATCAGCATCCAGGTCAGGCGCAGCCGCGTGGGTTGCCCGCGACCGGCCAACACCGCCAGCGCCAGGAAAAACGCAAACGCCCCGGAGGCATGGCCGCTGGGCATGCTGAAACTGGTCAGCGGGTCTGTAAGAATTTCCGGGCGGCCCCGTGCGAAAAACAGCTTGGTGCCGGTGTTGATCAGCGCCGCTCCCGCCAGGGTGACGCCCACAAACACCGCATGCCGCCATTGCCGCGCCAGTAACAGCAGGCCGGTAAACACGGCGCTGGCGACAAACATCTTCTTGAACTCGCCCAGTTGGGTGATCCGCACCATCACCTCGTCCAGCCACGGGCTGCGATGCTCTTGCACCAGTGCGCTGAGGCCCTGGTCGAAGTCATTGAGGTGCGGGTAGCCGATAAACAAGGCGATCAAGAGCACCAGGCTGGCGCAACCGATCCACAGCGTGGTGCGGCGATGGCCACGCAGGCTGCTGTTCAAGCTCAGCCCCACGACCACCGCGAGGCAGGCGGCGACGATCCCCGCTTCCGGCCAGAAGCCTTCCGGCAACGGCAGGCGGAACGCGGCGCCGGTGGCCCAGCCCGGCAGCAGATAGGCCACCGACCAGCCGGCAGCGGCGAGGACGCTCACGGCGGCGAAACGCGGGAAGGGCATGTCGCACATGCCAGCCACCATCGGCAGCATCGGGCGCAAGGGGCCGATGAAGCGTCCTACCAGCAGGCTGGCGATCCCGTACTTGTGGAAGTAGGTCTCCGCGCCATTCATCCATTCCGGGTGATGACGCAGGCCCGGCAGGCGCCGAATGTTCTGATGGAAATGCCTGCCCAGGTAGTAGGAAACCCCGTCGCCCAATAACCCCCGAGGAACCCCAGTAACAGGGTTTCACTCAAGGACAGCGCCCCACTGCCGGCCAGCGCCGCAATGGCAAACAGCAATACCGTGCCGGGCACGATCAGCCCGGCAATGGCCAGGCATTCCACGCACGCGACGATAAATACCGCGACCGCCAGCCATTGCGGGTTCAGGGTCAGCCAGCCGGTGATGCTATCGAGCCATTGGCCCATAAAACGTCACTCCATCTATGTAATGCGAATTCTGAGTCAGCGAAGTTCCACTGTGGAATTGCTGTGCTGCCGGTCTCTGTGTTCAATCAAATAAAAAATAATCGCGACCTTCGACCTGGCCTCGGCGCAGCGGGTTCCGCGTGCAATAGGGCGCATAGCCAGCATCGACGAAGCGGTACATCAGATGCTCATCGCGCCCACTGGGAATGCCCAGGCGAGTGGTCTGAATAATCTGAGTGGGTGCCTGGCCCACGTCTTCGACGTAAAGCAATTTCTGATCGAAACGCTTGGCGTCCCACATCGGCACTTTCAAACCCAGGGCTTTGCACAGCAGGGTCTGGCCGGCGCAGAGTTTATGCGAGGGGCGCGGGTGGCCATTGGCGTCCGGGTTGTTCAGCAGCATCTGCGCCAGGCTGGCCGGCCCGGAGATTTCATCGACCCAGGGATAAGCCGATTTGATCAGAACGGCGTTGCCCGGGCCGTGGGCGCTGAAGTTCAGCGAATCACCGCCACGGGCGTAGTACATGTAGATGTGTCCGCCATCCAGAAACAAAGCCTTACGCTTTTCTGTGTAGCCGAGTGAGGCGTGGCTGCCTTTTTCGGCCACGTAATAGGCTTCGGTTTCGATAATTCGCGCTGAAAGCCAGATATCGCCGACACGATGGCGTATGACTTTTCCGAGCAATTCGCGCGCGAGTAATTGTGCATCGCGGTCGAAGAAGCCGTCGGGCAGGGCGCTGGCGGGAAGTTGCGGGGTAAAACCGGACATGGCGATCAGGGTTATTACGGCTAAATGTGACGGAATAATAACAACTCCCACCTTAATTACCGCTGAACCCCAGGTTTTTACAGTTCATTTCGACCATCCGCCCCTCACCGCTGTCAGTCGGGCGGCGTCACAGCTATAATCTGCCGCTTTCCTCTTTGCCAAGACTCCCTGACCATGACTGAGTCCGTTCTTGACTACATGACCCGCCTGGGTCGCGCTGCCCGTCAGGCCTCGCGGTTGATCGCCCGTGCGAGCACCGCGCAGAAGAACCGTGCCTTGCTGGCTGCCGCCGACGCTCTGGATGCTTCGCGCTCCGAGTTGACCGCCGCCAACGAACTGGACCTGGCCAACGGCCGCGCCAATGGCCTGGAACCGGCCTTGCTGGATCGCCTGGCGCTGACTCCGGCGCGTATCGACGACATGATCGAAGGCTTGCGTCAGGTGGCCAAACTGCCTGACCCCATCGGTGAAATCCGCGACATGCGTTACCTGCCGTCCGGCATCCAGGTCGGCAAGATGCGTGTGCCGCTGGGCGTGATCGGCATCATCTATGAGTCGCGCCCGAACGTGACCATCGACGCCGCGAGCCTGTGCCTCAAGTCGGGCAACGCGACCATCCTGCGTGGCGGTTCCGAGGCGATCAATTCCAACCGTGCCATTGCCGCCTGCATTCAGCAGGGCCTGGCCGTGGCCGAGTTGCCGGCCGAAGTGGTGCAGGTGGTGGAAACCACCGACCGCGCCGCCGTTGGCGCGCTGATCACCATGCCGGAGTTCGTCGACGTGATCGTGCCGCGTGGTGGCAAGAGCCTGATCGAACGCGTGAGCCGCGATGCCAAGGTCCCGGTGATCAAGCACCTGGACGGCGTGTGCCACGTGTACATCGACATCGCTGCCGATATCGACAAGGCGATCCGCATCGCCGACAACGCCAAGACCCACCGCTACGCCCCGTGCAACACCATGGAAACCCTGTTGGTGCACGCCGGCATTGCCGAGCGCGTGCTGCCGCCGCTGGCTGCCATCTACCGTGACAAGGGCGTGGAGCTGCGTGGTTGCGAGCGTACCCGTGCGCTGCTGGGTGCGGACGTGATCGAGGCGACCGAGCTGGACTGGTACACCGAATACACGGCGCCGATCCTGTCGATCAAGATTGTCGACGACCTGGACGAAGCCATCGAACACATCAACACCTACGGCTCCAAGCACACCGACGCTATTGTTTCCGAGCATTTCAGCGATGCCCGGCGTTTCCTCAACGAAGTGGATTCCGCTTCGGTGATGGTCAACGCCTCGACGCGTTTTGCCGACGGCTTCGAGTATGGCCTGGGGGCGGAGATCGGTATTTCCACCGACAAGCTCCACGCCCGCGGCCCGGTGGGCCTGGAAGGCCTGACCAGCGAGAAATACGTGGTGTTCGGCGATGGTCATGTGCGCACTTGATGGCTAAACGCATCGGGCTGCTCGGCGGTACCTTCGACCCCGTGCACATCGGCCATTTGCGCAGTGCCCTGGAAGTCGCGGATGCCCTCGCGCTGGATGAGTTGCGCCTGATCCCCAATTTCCGGCCGCCGCACCGTGATACCCCGCAGGTCTCACCGCAGCAACGCCTGGAAATGGTGCGCCTTGCCGTTACCGGCATACCGCCGCTGGTGGTGGACGATCGCGAGCTCAAGCGCGATAAACCGTCCTACACTGTGGACACCCTGGAACTGATGCGCGCCGAACTGGCCGCAGATGACCAGTTGTTTTTGCTTTTGGGCTGGGACGCATTTTGCGGCCTGCCCTCTTGGCATCGCTGGGAGGAACTCCTCCAGCATTGCCACATCCTGGTTTTGCAACGCCCGGATGCCGACAGCGAACCGCCGGATGCCTTGCGCAACCTGCTGGCTGCGCGGTCGGTAAGTGACCCCTTGGCCCTGACCGGGCCGAACGGGAATATTGCATTCGTCTGGCAGACCCCGCTTGCGGTGTCCGCCACCCAGATCCGTCAACTGCTGGCCAGCGGGAAGTCGGTACGTTTCCTGGTGCCTGACGCGGTCCTGGCCTACATCGATGCGCACGGGCTTTACCGTGCGTCGAACTGAAAAGGCGCGCTTGAACGCACGAACACTCGTGCAGCAAGCGCCCGAACATATGAGCAAAACGAGTTTTTTATGACGAACAAAGACGTAAGCAAAGTTAAACGCAAAGGCACGTTCAAAAGCGCGCCACTGCCGGTCGAAGCCCACGTTGGCCCGGAACTGGCCGGTGAAGAGCTGGTAAAAGTTGCCGTTGCTGCGCTGGAAGACGTGAAGGCCCAGGACATCCAGGTCCTGGACGTACGCGACAAGCAGAGCATCACCGACTTCATGATCATCGCCACCGGTACCTCCAACCGCCAGATCGGCGCGATGCTGGACAAGGTTCGCGAAGCCGTCAAAGCCCAGGGCGTGAAGCCACTGGGTGAAGAAGGCAAGGGCGACAGCGATTGGGTGCTGCTGGACATGGACGACGTGATCGTTCACATGATGACCTCCAACGCCCGCCAGTTCTACGACCTGGAGCGTCTGTGGAAAGGCGCCGAGCAGAGCCGTGCCGCTGATGGCAAGCACCACAGCCCGGAAGTGGGCCACGCGCACTTCGACAAGCTGAACAAAGACCAGGAATAAGGAACGGCTGTGCGCCTGCGTCTGATTGCTGTCGGTTCACGCATGCCCAAGTGGGTGGAAGAAGGCTGGCACGAGTATGCCAAGCGTCTGCCCGCTGAGCTTTCGCTGGAACTGGTAGAGATACCGCTCAACACCCGGGGCAAGAATGCCGACGTGGCGCGCTTTATCCGTCAGGAAGGCGAAGCCATGCTGGCCAAGGTCGGCCCCAACGAGCGCATCGTCACCCTGGAAGTGCACGGCAAACCCTGGAGCACCGAGCAGTTGGCGGTGGAACTGGATCGCTGGCGCCTGGATTCGCGTACGGTCAACTTCATGGTCGGCGGCCCCGAAGGGCTGGCGCCGGAAGTCTGTGCGCGAGCAGATCAGCGTTGGTCGTTGTCGGCGCTGACGTTGCCGCACCCGTTGGTACGGATTCTGATCGGTGAACAGCTGTATCGCGCCTGGACAGTTCTGTCCGGGCACCCTTACCACAAATAATCTGCGCCCCTCCCGATGACCCAGCCGATCCGCATCAAGGACCACGAGAAAGACGCACGTCTTGTACGCGCTCGCGTGGTATTTGGTGCGTTTCTGGTGGTCGGGTTGATCGGCGTGCTGATTGCGCGCCTGTATTTCCTGCAGGTGATCCAGTACGACTATCACTCCACACTGTCGGAAAACAACCGGGTGCATGTGCAGCCGATTCCACCGACCCGTGGGCTGATTTTCGACCGCAATGGCGTGGTGGTGGCGGATAACCGGCCCAGCTTCAGCCTGAGCATGACCCGCGAGCGTTCCGGCGACTGGCAGCAGATCCTCGATGTGATCGTCGAAGTGCTGCAGCTGACCCCTGAAGACCGGGTGATCTTCGAAAAGCGCATGAAGCAGGGGCGCCGGCCCTTCGAGCCGGTGCCCATCCTGTTCGAGCTGACCGAAGAACAGATCGCGCGGATCGCGGTGAACCAGTTCCGTCTGCCGGGTGTGGAAGTGGTGGCGCAGTTGGTGCGCCATTACCCGCAAGGGCCGCACTTTGCCCACTCTGTCGGCTATATGGGGCGCATCAACGAGAAAGAGCTGAAAAGCCTCGATCCGGTCAACTACAGCGGCACCCACCATATCGGCAAAACCGGGATCGAGCGTTTCTACGAGCCCGAACTCCACGGCCAGGTGGGTTACGAAGAGGTCGAGACCAACGCCCGCGGTCGCGTGTTGCGGGTGCTCAAGCGGACCGACCCGGTGCCTGGCAAAGACATTGTGCTAAGCCTGGACATCAAGTTGCAGGAAGCGGCCGAGATGGCCCTGGGCGGTCGACGTGGCGCTGTAGTGGCACTGGACCCGAAAACCGGTGAAGTGCTGGCGATGGTCAGCCAGCCGAGTTTCGACCCCAACCTGTTCGTGACCGGGATCAGCTTCAAGGCTTACGCCGAGCTGCGTGATTCCATCGACCGGCCGCTGTTCAATCGGGTGCTGCGTGGCCTGTATCCGCCGGGGTCGACCATCAAGCCGGCCGTGGCGATTGCCGGCCTGGACGCGGGCGTGGTCACGGCCTCCAGCCGTGTGTTCGACCCGGGCTACTACATGCTGCCCAACTACGATCACAAATACCGTAACTGGAACCGCACCGGTGACGGCTATGTCGATTTGGACACCGCGATCATGCGCTCCAACGACACCTATTTTTACGATCTGGCCCATAAGCTTGGTATCGACCGCTTGTCTGCCTATATGGGCAAGTTCGGCCTGGGGCAGAAAGTCTCCCTGGACATGTTCGAAGAATCCCCTGGCCTGATGCCGTCGCGCGAATGGAAGCGTGCGACCCGCCGGCAGGCGTGGTTCCCGGGCGAAACCCTGATCCTGGGGATTGGCCAGGGTTATATGCAAGCCACGCCATTGCAACTGGCACAGGCCACGGCGTTGGTGGCCAACAAAGGTATCTGGAACCGCCCGCACTTGGCCAAGACCGTCGAAGGCGAGCGGCCTGTGGATGAAAACCCGATTCCTGACATTGTGCTGCGCGACCCGTCCGACTGGACCAAGGTCAATCACGGCATGCAGCAAGTGATGCATGGTGCCCGGGGTACCGCACGCAAGGCGGCGGTCGGCGCGCAATACCGGATTGCCGGCAAAAGTGGTACGGCCCAGGTGGTCGCGATCAAGCAGGGCGAAAAATACGACCGCTCCAAGGTTCAGGAGCGCCACCGTGACCACGCCTTGTTTGTCGGCTTTGCCCCGGCTGATGACCCGAAAATCGTGGTCGCGGTGATGGTCGAAAACGGCGAGTCCGGCTCCGGCGTCGCGGCGCCCGTGGTGCGCCAAGTGATGGACGCCTGGCTGTTGGCCGACGACGGCAGGCTCAAGCCCGAATATGGCGGCCCCCCTTCAAGCACCACCGAGGTTACGGCCAGTGAAGAGTAATTTTGACCGCATCCTCTCCAGCGAGGATGTGATGCGTCGCCGCGCGACGTTATTGCAGCGCATGCACATTGATGGCCCGTTGCTGATCCTGCTGCTGACCCTGGCGGCCGGCAGCCTGTTCGTGCTGTATTCGGCCAGCGGCAAGGACTGGGACCTGCTGATCAAGCAGGCGTCCTCGTTCGGCCTGGGCCTGTTGTCGATGGTGGTGATCGCCCAGCTGGAGCCGCGTTTCATGGCGCGCTGGGTGCCGCTCGGGTATGTCGCCGGGGTGTTGCTGCTGGTGGTGGTGGACGTGATGGGCCACAACGCCATGGGCGCGACCCGCTGGATCAATATTCCGGGGGTGATTCGCTTCCAGCCGTCGGAATTCATGAAGATCCTGATGCCCGCGACCATCGCCTGGTACCTGTCCAAACGCACCTTGCCGCCGCAGCTCAAGCACGTTGGGATCAGCCTCATATTGATCGGCGTGCCCTTTATCCTGATCGTGCGCCAGCCCGACCTTGGCACCTCGCTGCTGATTCTGGCGGGCGGTGCATTCGTGCTGTTTATGGGTGGTTTGCGCTGGCGCTGGATCCTCAGCGTGCTGGCCGCCGCCGTGCCGGTGGCCGTGGCCATGTGGTTCTTCTTTATGCACGACTACCAGAAGCAACGGATCCTGACCTTCCTCGACCCCGAGAGCGACCCGCTGGGCACCGGCTGGAACATCATCCAGTCCAAGGCCGCCATCGGTTCCGGCGGAGTATTTGGTAAGGGCTGGTTACTGGGCACCCAGTCGCACCTGGACTTTTTGCCCGAGAGCCACACCGACTTCATTATTGCGGTAATGGGCGAAGAGTTCGGCCTGGTGGGCATTTGCGCGCTGCTGCTGATCTATTTGCTGTTGATTGGTCGCGGCCTGGTGATCACCGCGCAGGCACAGACGCTGTTCGGCAAATTGCTCGCCGGCAGCCTGACCATGACTTTTTTTGTTTACGTTTTCGTCAACATCGGTATGGTCAGTGGCCTGCTGCCGGTGGTTGGGGTGCCGTTGCCGTTCATTAGCTACGGCGGAACTTCGCTGGTGACATTGCTGTCAGCGTTTGGGGTTTTGATGTCGATTCATACGCATCGCAAATGGATCGCACAGGTTTGAATAAGGTGAAGATGTCAATGCAAGTAATGCGCGGCTGGGCGACTCGGCACGCGTCCTGGATGGGCCTGATTGGGCTGCTGGGCGCGACGCAAGAGGCGCAGGCCGGTGACTACGATGGTTCACCCCAGGTCGCCGAATTTGTCGGTGAAATGACCCGCGACTACGGTTTTGCCGGTGAACAGCTGATGGGCGTGTTCCGCGAAGCCCAGCGCAAGCAGGCGATCCTCGACGCGATCTCGCGCCCCGCCGAGCGCGTCAAACAGTGGAAAGAATACCGCCCGATGTTCCTCACCGATGCCCGCGTGGCCCGGGGTGTGGACTTCTGGCGCCAGCACGAAGCCGTGTTGGCCCGCGCCGAGCAGGAATACGGCGTGCCGGCCCAGGTTATCGTCGCGATCATCGGCATTGAAACCTTTTACGGGCGCAATACCGGCAGTTACCGGGTGATCGACGCCTTGTCGACCCTGGGCTTCGATTACCCGCCGCGTGCCGACTTCTTCCGCAAGGAACTGCGCGAATTCCTGTTGCTGGCCCGCGAAGAGCAGGTCGACCCGCTGACCCTCAAGGGGTCCTACGCCGGTGCCATGGGCTTGCCGCAATTCATGCCGAGCAGCTTTCGCGCCTATGCAGTGGATTTCGACGGCGACGGCCATATCAATATCTGGAGCAACCCGGATGATGCCATCGGCAGCGTAGCCAGTTACTTCAAGCGCCACGGCTGGGTGGCCGGCGAGCCGGTGGTGATTCGCGCCGACGTGACCGGCGATCGCGCCGATGAGGGCCTGACCCAAGGCATCGAGCCGGCCAAGACGGTCGGGGAGTTGCGGGCGCTGGGCTGGTCGAGTCAGAATGCGCCACGCGACGATATGCCGGTGACGGCGTTCCGTTTGGAAGGCGAAAATGGCCCTGAATACTGGATGGGCCTGAAGAATTTCTACGCAATCACGCGTTATAACCGCAGTGTGATGTACGCCATGGCCGTGCATCAGCTGTCAGACATGCTGGTCCAAGCACGGGGCAACAAGTAATGCGGGCATCGCCGTTCAATAAACCGCTCAAGCTGGTGGCGTTTGCCGCGTTGTCCTTGCTGGTTGTCAGTTGCTCCACCAGCCGGGGGCCGGCGCAGAAGTCCGGCGGCACCGCGGTTCGCTCCCAGCCGGGGCTGGACATCAACCGTGCGCACAAAGACGGCGCGCCATGGTGGGATGTCGACGTGTCGAAAATCCCGGATGCCACGCCCACCCTGCACACCGGTGCCTACAAGGCCAACCCGTACACCGTGTTGGGCAAGACCTACTTCCCGCTGCAGGAATCCAAGACCTACGTGCAATCGGGCACGGCGTCCTGAGTACGGCACCAAGTTCCATGGCCAGAACACCGCCAACGGCGAAGTGTATGACCTGTACGGCATGAGCGCGGCCCACAAGACCTTGCCGCTGCCCAGCTATGTGCGCGTGACCAACCTGGACAACAATCGCACGGTGATCCTGCGGGTCAATGACCGTGGGCCGTTCTATTCGGATCGCATCATCGACTTGTCCTACGCGGCCGCGAAGAAGCTCGGCTATGCCGAAACCGGCACTGCGCGGGTCAAGGTCGAAGGCATCGACCCGGCGCAGTACTGGGCTCAGCGTGGCAAACCGGCGCCGTTGATGCTTAACGAGCCGCAAACACCGCAGCCGCAAGTGACCGCGTCGGCCGGCAAGATCGAGCAGTGGACGCCACCACCGGCGCAGCACGCACCGGACACCGTGGTGGTGCCGCACGCAGCGCCTGGCGCCTCTACAGTGGGCGGGCAATACCTGCAGGTGGGCGCTTTCGCCAACCCGGACGCGGCAGAACTGTTAAGGTCCAAGCTCAGCAGCATGGTCAGCGCGCCGGTCTTCATCAGCTCCATCGTGCGTAACCAGCAAACCCTGCACCGCGTGCGAATGGGCCCGATCGGTTCGCCGAGCGAGGTTGCGCAAGTGCAGAACAGCGTGCGCCTGGCCAACCTGGGGCAACCCAGCGTGGTCACCGCCGAATAATAAAGGATTGATGGTTCAGGCCCGCATGCGGGCGTGGGCCGTGGTTGTTGGCTCGTTGAACAATAAAAACCCAGGGGCAAGGGGTGAGCGGGCAACCGAACACGTGACAGTCTGGTAGCGGGCTGTCTGAATAAGTTTTGCCCGCGAGGGCAAGTTTCCATAAGCAATTTCGAGAGACGGATGAACATCACCACCTTAGCCAAACGCACGTGCCTGCTTCTTTCGCTGATCATCACCCCGGCCGCCTGGGCGGTTGAAATGGTGCCGGCTTCCCCGCAACTGGCTGCCAAGGCCTGGGTCCTCATGGATGCCGCCAGCGGCAACGTGCTGGTCGAGAACAACGGTGACCAGCGCCTGCCACCGGCCAGCCTGACCAAACTGATGACGGCCTACATCGCGACCCTGGAAATCCGTCGCGGCCAGATCGGCGAAAACGACCCGGTCACCGTCAGCGAAAACGCCTGGCGTACCGGCGGTTCGCGCATGTTCATCAAGGTCGGTTCGCAAGTGACCGTGAGCGACCTGCTGCACGGCATCATCATCCAGTCCGGCAACGACGCCAGCGTGGCGCTGTCCGAGCACATCGCCGGCAGCGAAGATGCGTTCGCCGACATGATGAACAAAACCGTTGCCGACCTGGGCATGACCAACAGCCACTTCATGAACCCGACCGGCCTGCCAAACCCTGAGCACTACTCGTCGGCTCATGACATGGCGATCCTGGCGCGCGCGATCATCCGCGTTGACCCGGTGCACTACGCGATCTACTCCCAGAAGGAGTTCTTCTGGAACAACATCAAGCAGCCTAACCGTAACCTGTTGCTGTGGCGCGACAAGACCGTCGACGGTCTGAAAACCGGCCACACCGAAGAAGCCGGCTACTGCATGGTGTCGTCCGCCGTACGTGATGGCCAGCGCCTGATTGCCGTGGTTTTCGGCACCAACAGCGAGCAGGCCCGTGCGGCCGAGACGCAAAAACTGCTGACCTACGGTTTCCGCTTCTTCGAAACCCAGACCTTCTATCAGAAGGGTGCCGAGCTGGCGACTGCGCCGGTGTGGAAAGGCGCAACCTCGCAAGTCAAGGCCGGCCTGGCTGAAGACCTGACCCTGACCATGCCTAAAGGCCAGCTGAAAAAGCTCGCTGCCAGCATGACCATGAACCCGCAACTGGTTGCACCTATCGCCAAGGGCGACGTGATCGGTAAAGTCGAAGTGAAACTGGACGACAAGGTGGTGCACAGCGCCGACCTGATCGCGCTGGACGCCGTCGACGAAGGTGGTATCTTCCGCCGCGTGTGGGATAGCATCCGTCTATTCTTCTACAGCTTGTTCAACTGATAGTGTGCACCTGCAAAGCCCCGCGTTGATCCGACGCGGGGCTTTGCCCGTCGCCACGGCTTACGCTTACGAGGCCGTTACGCCATGACCGATAAAGAAGTAGAAGTAAAGGCGCCAAAGATCGAATTCCCAGTGACGGATTATCCCGTCAAGGTGATCAGCGATACCGGCGTGGGCCGCAAGGACAAGATTCTCGAAATCGTGCGCAAATACGCGACGATCAACGACAACCGCGTGGATGAGCGTCAAAGCTCCACCGGCAAATACACCACGATCCAGTTGCACATCGTTGCGACGGATCAGGACCAGCTCTACAACATCAACAGTGAACTGCGGGCCACCGGCTTCGTGCACATGGTGCTGTGATGTCTGAGGTCCTGGGCTTTCGCGAGCTCGGCCAGATGGCCTATGAGCCCGTCTGGCATGCCATGCAGCGGTTCACCAATGAACGTGGCAACTCGGCCCCGGATGAAATCTGGCTGGTGGAACACCCGCCGGTCTTCACCCAGGGCCAGGCCGGCAAGGCTGAACATCTGCTGCTGCCGGGGGATATTCCGGTGGTGCAGGTCGACCGAGGTGGCCAAGTGACTTACCATGGCCCCGGTCAACTGGTGGCTTACTTGCTGCTGGATGTACGCAAGCTTGGGTTTGGCGTACGCGACCTGGTGAGCCGCATGGAGGCTTGCCTGATCGAGCTGTTGGCCAGTTACGGCGTGAGCGCCGCGGCCATGCCCGATGCACCCGGTGTGTATGTGGACGGCGCGAAAATCGCGTCCCTCGGCTTACGGATTCGCCACGGTTGCTCCTTTCATGGCCTGGCCTTGAACGTAGACATGGACCTGGCGCCGTTCCGACGGATCAACCCCTGTGGTTACGCCGGGTTGGCGATGACCCAACTGAGCGACCACGCCACACCGATTAAATTTGCCGAGGTAAGTGCCCGGCTGCGTGCGCAGCTCGTCAAACACCTCGACTATGCTGAGCAGACGACCCTTACGGGCGGAATCGACTGATTATGACTACTGATGCAGTGCAAACCATGATCCCGACGCTGGACATCACCGAGCGTCCGGCCCCGGCCCCGCGTGCCAAGGTGGAAGCCGGCGTCAAGCTGCGCGGCGCCGAGAAGGTTGCACGCATCCCGGTCAAGATCATCCCGACCACCGAACTGCCGAAAAAGCCTGACTGGATCCGCGTGCGCATTCCGGTTTCGCCGGAAGTCGACCGTATCAAGGCCCTGCTGCGCAAACACAAGCTGCACAGCGTGTGCGAAGAAGCCTCCTGCCCGAACCTGGGCGAGTGCTTCTCCGGCGGCACCGCGACCTTCATGATCATGGGTGACATCTGCACCCGTCGTTGCCCATTCTGCGACGTTGGCCACGGCCGGCCGAAGCCACTGGATGTCAACGAGCCGGAAAGTCTGGCCATCGCCATCGCCGACCTGAAACTCAAATACGTAGTGATTACCTCGGTAGACCGCGACGACCTGCGCGACGGCGGTGCCCAGCACTTTGCCGACTGCATCCGCGAGATCCGCAAACTGTCGCCGAATGTGATGCTTGAAACCCTGGTCCCGGACTACCGTGGCCGTATGGACGTGGCGCTGGAAATCACCGCCGCCGAGCCGCCGGATGTGTTCAACCACAACCTGGAAACCGTGCCGCGCCTGTACAAGGCGGCGCGCCCGGGTTCGGACTACCAGTGGTCGCTGACCCTGCTGCAGAAATTCAAGCAGATGATGCCGCACATTCCGACCAAATCCGGCCTGATGCTGGGCTTGGGCGAAACCGACGAAGAAGTGATCGAAGTCATGAAGCGCATGCGCGAACACGACATCGACATGCTGACCCTGGGCCAGTACCTGCAGCCGTCCCGCAGCCATTTGCCGGTGCAGCGTTTCGTGCACCCGGACACCTTCGCCTGGTTCGCCGAAGAAGGCTACAAGATGGGCTTCAAGAACGTGGCGTCGGGCCCGCTGGTACGTTCTTCGTATCACGCCGACGAACAGGCCAAGCTGGTCAAGGCAAGCCTGGTTTCGTAATAAATCTGCGTAACACTGCAGATCCAATGTGGGAGCTGGCTTGTGTGGGAGCTGGCTTGCCTGCGATGCAGACGCCTCGGTTTTCAGCCAAACCGAGGTGATGCTATCGCAGGCAAGCCAGCTCCCACAGGGTCCAGCTCCCACATTTCGTTCCGCGTGATACAGGGAGACCCATGGATGACAACTCAACTCGCAGCCGCGGTACCTGCACTTCGCCCCGAAGGCATCATTGGCTTGATCGCCCCTGCCGGCCCTGCCGCGCTGGAGGTGGAAAAAGCCGGGCAATGGATGCGCGCACGTGGCTACGAGCTACGGATTTTCCCAGGTGTATACGAACGCGACGGCTACCTCGCGGGCAGCGACAAGGTGCGCCTGCGTGACCTTCACGCCGCCTTTGCCGACCCCGAAATCGATGCCATTTTCTGCCTGCGCGGCGGCTACGGTACGCCACGCCTGCTCGATAGCCTGGACTTCGACCTGCTGCGCGCCAACCCCAAGCCGTTCGTAGGCTACAGCGACATCACCGCCTTGCACCTGGCGATCAGCCGCTACGCCGGTTTTGTGACCTTTCACGGGCCGATGCTGAACGCCGACCTGTTGGGCGACAAGCAGCCGCCTACTGAGTCCGCTTTGTTCAGCCTGCTGCGCGGCCAGCTGGGCGCCGGCAGCGTGTTGGCGCACCCGGTGGCCTACCCGTTGACCACGATTGAACCTGGCATCGCCTGTGGGCGGTTGCTGGGGGGCAACTTGTCGATGATCGCGGCGGTGATGGGCACCGAGTATGAAATCGACGCCGACGGCATCATCCTGTTTATCGAGGACGTCAACGAGCCGATCTACCGGATCGACCGTCTGCTGACCCATTTGCGTCTGGCGGGCAAGCTGGACCAGGTGGCCGGTGTGTTGGTGGGGGATGTGGCGGGTGTGGATGACGCCGCACTGGAGCGCCTGCTGAAGCAGACGTTTGCGCCGTTGTGCATTCCGGTGCTGTCCGGCTGGCGCAGTGGGCATTGCGACCCGAACCTGACGCTGCCGATGGGCGCGTTGGTGCGGTTGGATGCGGGGGAGCAGCGGGTGGTGTTGGAGCAGGATGTGGTGTTCAAATCCTGAAACCAGCGCTGAGTGGCTGTGGCGAGCGGGCTTGCCCGCGTTGGGTTGCGAAGCAGCCCTAAAACCGGACACCGAATTCTTTCAAGAAGGTCGTGTTGGCTCTATTGATTGGGGCCGCTTCGCGGCCCAACGCGGGCAAGCCCGCTCGCCACAATAGCGGCCTGCCAATCAGCGGTTCTGCAACGACTCCAGCAACTTCACCGTCGGATACCCATCCGCCGGCCAGCCCAGTGCTTGTTGCGCCGCACGAATCGCCTTGCGCGTATTGGCGCCGATGATCCCGTCCGGGTTGCCCGCGTCATAGCCATTGGCGCTCAGCGCCGTCTGCAGATCAATGCGCTGGGAGCGACTCAGCGGCAGCTCATCTTTCGGCCAATCGCCGCGAATGACCCCACCGCCACCAAAGCGTTCCGACAGCAGGCCCACGGCCAATGCATAGGATGACGAGTTGTTGTACTTGAGGATGGCACGGAAGTTATCCAGCACCAGGAATGCCGGGCCACGGTAGCCGGCCGGCAGCAGCAGGGCGGCGGACAGTTGGTCGACGTTCGGCGGCATGCTGGCGCCCGGTGGCAGTTGGATGCCGAGTTTCAGCCAGTCGGCCACACTCTTGCGTACGCTGCCATCGGCCAGGGCATAGTCGAAGTTCGCCGGCAATTGCTTGACCTCAAAGCCCCACGGCTGGCCTTTCTGCCAGCCGGAGCTTTGCAGGTAGTGCGCAGTGGAGGCGAGGGCGTCGGCCGGGCTGTTCCAGATATCGCGGCGACCGTCGCCATCGAAGTCCACGGCGTGGGTGTTGTAGGTGGTCGGGATGAATTGGGTCTGGCCCATGGCCCCGGCCCAGGAGCCTTTCATCTGGTCGGCCTGGATATCGCCATGCTGGATGATCTGCAGCGCCGCGAGCAGTTGCGCCTGGGCAAAGGCCGGGCGACGGCCTTCGTAGGCCAGGGTCGCGAGGGAGCG
This sequence comes from Pseudomonas poae, assembly GCA_028869255.1. Lineage (NCBI taxonomy): Bacteria > Pseudomonadati > Pseudomonadota > Gammaproteobacteria > Pseudomonadales > Pseudomonadaceae > Pseudomonas > Pseudomonas poae. Next base: position 6,598,605 of record CP110972.1, read on the forward strand.
GATCACCGAGTTATTGCCCTGGAACTGGCCGAAGTTACTCTCCATGCCCCACACCGAGACCAGCGCCTGGCGGTCGACGCCGTAGCGTTGTTCGATGCTTTGCAGGATGTCGGCGTACTTGATCAGCAGCGCCTGGCCATTGCGTACGCGCAGCGGCGACAGCGCGCCGTCGAGGTACTCCCACACCGGGCGGGAAAACTCCGGCTGGCTGCGGTCAGCGCGGATTACCGCCATGTCGGGGGTGACATTGGCGAAGGCGTTATCGAACACCGCCGCGGTGATGCCGGCCTGCAGGGCTTGCACACGAAAGCCCGCCTGCCATTCGGCAAAGGTCTGGGTCGGTTGGATATCGAGGTTGTCCACGGCCAGCGGGGCCACGACAGCGGGCGCTACCACCGGGGCGGTCTGGAGCGTCGGCAAGGGTCGAGCGTCGGCGGCGGTGGGTTTTTCCGCGCAGGCGACTAGCAGAATGAGGCTGGAGGCAGCGATCAGTTGGCGAAAGTGCCAACGACGGGAAAGACTAGAGGGCATGCACAGGTCCAGGGATTACAAATCAGGAACAGACCTTATCATGCCAGAGGGGCGCTTGCCTTCAGGCAGCCAGAAAGTAAGAAGCCTCCCAGCTATTAGACTGGAAGGCTTCGCGGCGGTAGCTGCCTTTGCCCTTGCCGGCGCGTTCCTGACGGCTGCGGAACAGTGGCTGGGCGATGATGGATTTGGCCTTGTTGGGGCCATGCTTGGATGGCTTTTTGCTCATGGTCAATGCTCTCTGAAGGTGGGATGCAGCGGCGCAAATCATCTGCCGAAGTTGCGTCGCTGTAAAGCCCGGCGATGTGTAGGCGCTTTCGCAATCTGAAGTGAGCACGGTTAATGTGGGAGCTGGCTTGCCTGCGATAGCGCAGGGTCAGCTTGCCTCTTTAACACGGATAAAACGCTATCGCAGGCAAGCCAGCTCCCACAGGGGAATGCGGTGTTATTCGGCAGGCAATGTCAGGCGTTGGCCGGCCATCAAAAGCGACAAACGGCTCAAGCTCATCCACGGTGAGCCGGCCGCCTGGCCTTTGATCTGCGCATCAATACGCTGCGCTTCCAGCAACAGTTGCGCCCAGCGTTGCGCCGAGTGCCGTTGCAGGGCTTTGCTCATCAGCGGTTTGCGCTTGTCCCACACGGGTGGCCTGGCCTGGCTGAAGGCTTTATCCAGCGGGGTGCCCTGGCTGTATTGCAGGGCAATATTGGCCAGCACCCGCAGCTCCCGGGCCAGGGCCCAGAGAATCACCGGCGGCTCAACGCCTTCGCCGCGCAGGCCCTCAAGCATGCGCAGGGCGTGAGCCGGTTCGCCATTGAGGATCGCATCCACCAGCCCGAACACGTCAAAACGTGCACTGTCGGCCACGGCGCTCTGGACGGTCTCGACGGTAATTTGCCCGTCTTCGGCCATCAGCTTGAGCTTTTCGATCTCCTGGGCGGCGGCCAGCAAGTTACCTTCGACCCTGGCGGCGATCAGCTCCACCGCGTCCTGAGTGGCCGACAGCCCCGCTTGGGACAGGCGCTGGCGAATCCACTGCGGCAATTGGTTGCTGTCCACCGGCCAGATCTGGATGAACTGGGTGTGTGCCCCTTCCACCAGGGCCTTGCCCCATTTGGTTTTCTGCGCGCTGCCGTCGAGCTTGGGCAGGCTGATCAGCAATACCGTGTCTTCGGCTGGTCGCGAGCAGTATTCCATCAGGGCCGCGGCGCCTTTGTCACCCGGCTTGCCCGAAGGCAGGCGCAGTTCCAGCAGGCGCTTTTCGGCAAACAACGACATGCTCGCGCCGGCTTGCAGCAGCGTACCCCAGTCGAAACTGGCGTCGGCGCTGAACACCTGGCGTTCATCGAAGCCTTGCTGGCGTGCGGCGCTGCGAATGGCGTCGGCGGCTTCCTGACACAGCAGCGGGTCATCACCGCTGACGATGTAGACAGGCGCGAGGCCACCTTGCAGGTGTTTGGCGAGTTGGGCGGGGGCGAGTTTCATAGGCAGGGCGAACGGGGCGCCGGGGGCGCCCGTCTGGCTTACTCGACAGGTACTTCAACAGGCGACTGTTTCGGCGTGTTGTTTTCGTATTCCTGTGCGGCTTTCAGCGCGTCGGCATCGGCCTTGGCCTTGGCGTCAGCACGTTGCTGCAAGGTCTCGAGTTGTTCCGGGGTCACCATCGACAGGCGCAGAACCATGCGCTGTACCAGCTCGCGACGCATTTCCTTGCGGACCTGGGTGATTTCGGAGTCCGAACCCACCAGGTTGTTGCCGTCGTGGCTCACAATTTTCTGCACTCTGGATGTGGTCACCCATCAACGGCAGGTGATCGCGGCCCTGAACTTCAAAGCTGAGCACAGTGCTCAGTTCGATATCGGACGCACGGCCGGCGCTGGCGTAGCTCAGGTTGCGCTGGGTTTCTTTTTCGTCGGCCAGGAACAGCTTGTAGGTCGCGCCGGTGTAGACGTGAACGCCGCTGTTCTGCAGAACCTGACGCAGCTGGGTCACGGTGTCGCTGTAGGCGTCGCGGGCGCTGACGTCCAGTTCCTTGATCGTCAGGTCGGTGGTGCCGGTACCGCGCAGCTGGAAGCCGCAAGCGCTCAGCAGCACAGCAAGGCCCATCACCAGCAAATTGCGTTTGATCATTTTGTTGCTCCCCTTGAAACCATGTGGGCCTTATCGAGGCCCTGAAGGCTTTGTTCGGCGCAGGGCTCAAGCCCTGCACCCGATCCGATTAGCTAGCGACGATATTGACCAGTTTGCCAGGCACCACGATCACTTTGCGGATCGTCAGGCCTTCGGTAAAGCGCAGCACGTTTTCGTTGATACGTGCCGCCGCTTCTACGTCTTCACGGCTGGCGGTGGCCGGCATGTCGATCTGACCACGCAGTTTACCGTTGACCTGGATCACCAGTTGCAGCGTGTCCTGGACCAGGGCGCTGTCATCCTGCACCGGCCAGCGCGCATCGATGACCGCGCCGCTATGGCCCAGACGGTTCCACAGATCGTGGCTGATGTGCGGAGTGATCGGAGCCAGCAGCAGCACGACCGTTTCCAGGCCTTCCTGTACCAGTGCACGATCCTGTTCGGTGGCTTGCGGCGCTTTTTCCAGCACGTTCATCAGCGTCATCACCTGGGCGACGGCGGTGTTGAACTTATGGTGCTGGCCCACGTCCTGGCCGGCTTGCTTGATGGCCAGGTGGGTGCTGCGGCGAATGACTTTCTGCTCGTCGCTCAAGGCTGCCACATCCAGTTTGCCCGGCAGGCCCTGGCTGACATGCGCGTGCGCCAGGCGCCAGACGCGCTTGAGGAAACGGTGCGAGCCTTCGACGCCGGAGTCGGACCATTCGGCGCTCATGTCGGGCGGCGAGGCGAACATCATGAACAGGCGGCAGGTATCGGCGCCGAACTGGTCGATCATCGACTGAGGGTCGACGCCGTTGTTCTTGGACTTGGCCATCTTCTCGGTGCCGCCGATTTCCACCGGCAGGCCGTCGGCGATCAGCTTGGCGCTGATGACCTTGGCTTTGCTGTCGCGCTCAAGCTCGACGTCGGCCGGGTTGAACCAGGTGTAGGCGCCATTGGCTTCGCGGCGGTAGTAGGTTTCGGCAACCACCATGCCCTGGGTCAGCAGGTTCTTGAACGGCTCATCGGAGCTCACCAGGCCTTCGTCGCGCATCAGTTTGTGGAAGAAGCGAGCGTACAGCAGGTGAAGAATGGCGTGTTCGATACCACCGATGTACTGATCCACCGGCAACCAGTGGTCGGCTGCGGATTTTTCCACCAGCCCACCTTCATAGTGCGGCGAGGCGTAACGGGCGTAGTACCACGAGGACTCGACGAAGGTGTCCATGGTGTCGGTTTCACGCTTGGCCGGTGCGCCGCATTTCGGGCAGCTGCACTCATAGAACTCGGGCATGCGCGCCAGCGGCGAACCGGCGCCATCCGGCACCACGTCTTCCGGCAACACGACCGGCAGTTGGTCTTCTGGTACTGGCACGTCGCCACAGCTTTCGCAGTGGATGATCGGGATCGGGCAGCCCCAGTAGCGCTGGCGGCTGATGCCCCAATCGCGCAGGCGGAACTGGGTGCGCGAGGCGCCCAGGTTCTTCTTGATCAGCGCGACTTCGATCGCGTCGAAGGCGCCCTGGAAATCCAGGCCGTCGAACTCGCCGGAATTGATCAGCGTGCCGTGCTCGCCATAGGCGTCCTGCCACGGGGCCGGGTGGGTGTCGCCCGAGCTGGTGCGTACTACCGATTTGATCGGCAGGCTGTACTTGGTGGCGAATTCGAAATCGCGCTCGTCGTGAGCGGGGACTGCCATTACGGCGCCATCGCCGTAGTGCATCAGCACATAGTTGGCGACCCACACCGGCAGTTTTTCACCGGTCAGCGGGTGCTCGACGAACAGGCCGGTCGGCAGGCCTTTTTCTCTTGGGTGGCAACGTCGGCTTCGGCCACGCTGCCGCCTTTGCATTCGGCGATGAACGCCTGCAGCTCAGGGTTGTTCTGTGCGGCCTGAGTAGCCAGCGGGTGTTCGGCGGCCACGGCGACGTAAGTCGCGCCCATCAGGGTATCCGCACGGGTGGTGAAGACCTTGAGTGCGCCCGCTTCGCCGATCGAATCGACGTTGTACGGGAACTGCACTTCCATGCCCTTGGATTTGCCGATCCAGTTGCGCTGCATGGTCTTGACCTGTTCAGGCCAACCCGGCAGGTCGTCGAGGCTCGACAGGAGCTCATCGGCGTAGGCCGTGATCTTGAAGTAGTACATCGGGATTTCGCGCTTTTCGATCAGCGCGCCGGAACGCCAGCCGCGACCGTCGATCACCTGCTCGTTGGCCAGGACGGTCTGGTCGATCGGGTCCCAGTTCACGGTGCCGCTTTTCTTGTAGATCACGCCTTTTTCGAACAGGCGAGTGAACAGCCATTGTTCCCAGCGGTAGTAATCCGGCTTGCAGGTGGTCACTTCGCGGGACCAGTCCACCGCCAGGCCCAGGCTGCGCAGCTGGGTCTTCATGTAGGCGATGTTTTCGTAGGTCCACTTGGCGGGGGCCACGTTGTTTTTCATCGCGGCGTTTTCCGCCGGCATGCCGAAGGCGTCCCAACCCATGGGTTGCAGGACGTTCTTGCCGAGCATGCGCTGGTAGCGCGAGATGACGTCACCGATGGTGTAGTTGCGCACGTGCCCCATGTGTAGCTTGCCGCTGGGGTAAGGGAACATCGATAGGCAGTAGTAAGTCTCCTTGCCTGGCTGTTCACTGACTTCAAAGGACTTTTGCTCGTCCCAGAAGGTTTGGGCGGCATTTTCTATTTCACGGGGCTGATATTGTTCGTGCATGGCTACTTTTGAACTGAATAGGGGTGGCCTAATCCTCTTCGGTGCAACGTTCAGGTTGTTCGACACCAAAAAGCGGCGCGTCCGTGCCCAAACCCTGCGGGAAGTGGAGTTACAGGAAGCGCCGTAGCATACATGACCCCACTCTATCGAGGGAAACCCTGATTGCGCGGCAAGGGCCGTCTGTCGCGGCACCAGGCAGGTGCAGCCACGGGGACTACGCTGTTTATTGGGGAGTGAGTCATATCTTCAATGAGGTGAGGGGATGGTTGAATCGCAGCGAATCGCAACGAAACCGGATATCTACGAAGGACTGATCGACCGATTGGGTCGTGCATTGGATGCAGCGAGAACCGCGGGCCGATTGTGTGATGAACGGCCTGTGGAGTTGGAACTGCGCGGGTTGAGCTGCGCGGAGCTGGAACTGATCAAGGCTTATCTGCAACAAAAAGGGCGCAGTGCGCCTCCATGGGTGGCAACCCCGCCAACCAGGGAACCTGCGCACTCAGCCAAGGTGGTGTGGCTCAAGGACTTGTCGGCCGGTCGTGGCCCGGAAAAGCTCCGGTCCGCCCGCTACAAGTAGTTCACTGCCCCCCTGAACTGCACCATCGCGCCAAGTCATGCTGACGCACGCTGGAGATTGTCGCTGAACCCGTTAAACCTTAGGCTTCGGGCATCTATGGAGATGCCCGATGCCTATTCGTTATTTCATTAAACAACTGCTCCTGCCGCCCGGCATTCTTTTGCTGTTGCTGGCTCTTGCCTGGTGGTTTCGGCGCAGCCGCCCACGGCTGGCCGCTTGTTGCTTCGCCCTCGGGCTGGGCGGCATGTGGCTGATCAGCCTGCCGGTGGCGGTTGAGTGGGGCGCACGAGCCCTGGAGACCGAGCCGCCGCTGGCCCGTGAAGACTGGTCCACCCTGGCGCAGCGCGCCGACGCGATTGTGGTGTTGGGCTCGGGCAGGGAGCGCGGTGACCCGGCCTGGGGCACTGACCAGCCAACGGGCATCGGCCTGGAGCGCCAGCGCTATGCCGCCCGCCTGGCCAAGGCTTCCGGGCTGCCGGTGTTGACCACCGGCGGCTTGCATTACGACACGCCGCCCAGTGAGGCGCAGTTGATGGCGGTGTCGATGCAGGACGACTTTGGCGTGGCGGTACGCTGGAAGGAAGAGCGCAGCCGCACCACCTGGGAAAACGCCCAGATGAGTGCCGAAATATTGCTGCCTGAAGGCATCAAGCGTGTAGTGGTGGTAACCCATGCCGCGCACATGCCGCGTTCGGTGTGGAGCTTTGAAAAAGCCGGTTTCACCGTGGTGCCCGCGCCGGTGGGGTTCCTGGGCGTGGACAATGCCCGACCGCTGGGCGGCTGGATGCCGGAGTTCAAGTCGGTGTGGCAAAGCGGGCAGTTGATCAACGAGGCGGTGGGGCAGGTGGGGTATCGGTTGTTCTATAGGTAACGACGCAAATCAAATGTGGGAGCGGGCTCGCTCGCGAATGCATTGTGTCAGTCGATGCATATACCGACTGATTCACCGCATTCGCGAGCAAGCCCGCTCCCACATTGTTTTGTGTTCCGCCTTTAGACCGTCTTGGACATCCGCCCAGCCAGCAGCGCCCAGCCGAACAACGCCAGGCACACAATAATCAACGGCCACGACCGCCATTGCAGGTACGGCGTGAGGTTGTGCATCGGCACCACTTCGCCATACAAAATTCCGCGCTCGAACTGCGGGATCTGCGCGGTGATCTGCCCGAACGGGTTGATCAGGCCGGTCACGCCGTTGTTGGTGGCGCGGATCATCCAGCGGCCGGCCTCCAGTGCGCGCATCTGGGCCATTTGCAGGTGTTGCAGGGGCCCGATCGAGCGGCCGAACCAGGTGTCATTGCTGATGGTCAGCAACAAGTCGCTCTGGGCTGACAGGCCAGCGGCGAACTCCGGGTACACCACTTCATAGCAAATGAACGGCGCTATCTGATAGCCCTTGGCCTGCAGCATCGACTGGTCGGCGGGGCCGCGGGCGAAGTCCGACATGGGCAGGTCGAAGAAGGCAATCAGCCCGCGCAGCATGTCTTGCAGCGGTACGTATTCGCCAAACGGCACCAGTTTCTGCTTCAGGTAGGTGCCGTCGCCTTCACCGACCACGGTGATGCCGTTGAAGTAGCGCTTCTGGTGATGTACTTCCTGGCGAATCGGTACGCCGGTGATCAGCGCCGTGTGCCGGTCGGCGGCAAACTTGCCCATCATCCCCAGGTAGCCCTCGACGGACTCCTTGAGCACCGGTACGGCAGTTTCCGGCCACACCAGCAGGTCGACCGGCTTGGAGCTGAAACTCATGTCGCGGTACAGCGCGAGCTGCGCATTGAGCTGCTCCGGGTCCCACTTCATGCTTTGTTCAACGTTGCCCTGGATCGCGGCCACGGTCAGTGGCGCGCCGGAGGGCGTGGTCCAGGCGTGATGCTTGAGCGCCAGGCCAATGGCCCACGGGGCAACCAGCAGCACCAGGCCCGCAGCGGTAAACGCGTTGCGTTTGCCGGCCAGCAGGCGCGGCAGGTTGCACAGCAGGGCCGCCGTGAGGGCCAGGGCAAAGGAAATCAGCCACATGCCACCCACTGGCGCGAGGCCCGTGAGGGGGCCGTCGAGCTGGCTGTAACCGGAATACAACCACGGGAAACCCGTGAGGAACCAGCCGCGAAAGGCTTCCTGGCCGACCCACAGCGCAGCAAACGTCAGCGCATCGGCCAATGGCGCTTCGTTACGGCGCAGCCAGCGCGCCCACAGCCACGCAGGCAGGGCGAAGAACCAGGCAATCGCGGCGGTAAACAGCAGCATCAAAAAGCCAGCCAGCAGCACCGAGGCGCCACCGAAGTGGTGGATGCTGTAGTAGATCCAGCTGGTGCCGGCGCCAAACAAGCCGAAACCGAAGCACCAGCCACGGCCCAGGGCCTGGCGTGGTGTCAGTTCCCGCAGGCCGATATAGAACAGTCCGACCGCGACCAGTGCAATCGGCCACAGATCGAACGGCGCCAGCGCCAGGGTAGTGATGGCGCCGGCCACCACGGCCAGCAGGTTACCGGGCCAGCCGGGTGCGATCAAACGGCGCATGTCAGTCCTTAGCGGGCAATAGGTGTCAGGCGAATCAGGTGAATACGACGGCTATCGGCATTCAGGATGCGGAAGCGGTAAGCGCCGATCTCGGTGGTTTCGTTGCGTTTAGGCAAGTGGCCAAATGCACTCATCACCAGCCCGCCAACCGTGTCGAACTCATCGTCGGAGAATTCGCTGTCGAAGAACTCGTTGAAGTTCTCGATCGGCGTCAGCGCCTTGACCAGGAAATCACCGCTGGGCAGCGGCTTGATGTAGCTGTCTTCTTCGACATCGTGCTCGTCTTCGATGTCGCCGACGATCTGTTCCAGCACGTCTTCGATGGTCACCAGGCCCGCTACGCCGCCGTATTCGTCGATCACAATGGCCATGTGATTGTGGTTGGCGCGAAATTCGCGCAGCAGCACATTCAGGCGCTTGGATTCAGGCACGAAGGTGGCCGGGCGCAGCAGGTCCTTGATGTTGAAGTTGTCGCCGTTCTCCTTGAGGATCAGCGGCAACAGGTCCTTGGCCAGCAGGACACCCATGACGTCGTCATGGCTTTCACCGATCACCGGGTAGCGCGAGTGCGCCGAGTCGATCACGGCCGGGAGGAATTCCCGTGGGGTCTGGGTCGCCTTGATGCTGACCATCTGCGAGCGCGGGACCATGATGTCGCGAACCTGCAGGTCAGCCACCTGGATGGCGCCTTCGACGATGGCCAGCGCTTCGCTGTCCAGCAACTTGTTCTGATGGGCCTCGCGCAGCAGCTCCAGCAGCTCCTGGCGGTTTTTCGGCTCGTGGGCAAAAGCCTGGGTCAGTTTACCCAGCCATGACTTTTGCCCGTTGCTCGATCGGTCTTCGCTCATAGCGATTACTCTAAATCCTTTGATGTTTCAGTTGAGTGTTGATCAGTTTTCGTCGTCTGCATAAGGGTCGCGATGACCCAATTCTGCAAGCAACGTTTGTTCCAGGGTTTCCATTTCCTCGGCTTCGTCATCGTCTATATGGTCGTAACCCAAGAGATGCAAGCAGCCGTGGATGACTAGATGGGCCCAGTGGGCCTCAAGTTCCTTGCCTTGCTCCTTCGCCTCACGCTCGACCACCGCGACGCAGATCACCAGGTCGCCCAACAGCGGGATATCCAGCAGCTCATCCGGTACGTCGGCGGGGAAGGACAGCACGTTGGTCGCGTAATCCTTTTGGCGCCAGGTGTGGTTCAGTTCGCGGCCTTCGGGCTCGTCCACCAGACGGATGGTCAGCTCCGAGTCGGCGGTGCGCTGGCGCAGGGCCAGAGCACACCATTGGCGGAACTGTTCTTCGCTGGGGGCGGGCGCTTCGGTGGCCAGCTGCAGGTCAAGCTCAAGCATCGCGGCGGGCGTCCTTTGACAGTCCGTCGTCGCGGTGTTCGAAGCGCTCATAGGCCTCGACAATGCGTTGCACCAGCGGATGGCGCACTACGTCCTTGGGCGAGAAGTGCGTGAAACTGATACCCGGCACGTCTTTGAGCACTTCAATCACATGGCTCAAGCCCGACTTGGTGCCCTTGGGCAGGTCAACCTGGGTAATGTCGCCGGTGATAATGGCCGTGGAGCCAAACCCGATGCGGGTAAGGAACATCTTCATCTGCTCGACTGTGGTGTTCTGACTTTCGTCGAGGATGATGAAACTGTTGCTCAAGGTGCGGCCGCGCATGTAAGCCAGCGGGGCGATTTCGATCACCTGGCGTTCGATCAGCTTGGCCACGTACTCGAAGCCGAGCATCTCGTACAGCGCGTCGTAGAGCGGGCGCAGGTACGGGTCGATCTTCTGGGCCAGGTCGCCGGGCAGGAAACCGAGCTTCTCGCCGGCTTCAACCGCTGGGCGCACCAGCAGGATGCGGCGTACTTGCTCGCGTTCCAGGGCGTCGACCGCGCAGGCCACGGCCAGGTAGGTCTTGCCGGTACCGGCCGGGCCGATGCCGAAATTGATGTCGTTGCCGAGGATTGCCTTGACGTACTTCTGCTGATTCAAGCCCTTTGGGCGAATCATGCCTTTTTTGGTACGCAGAGCCACGCTGGCCTCGGCCACGGGGTTGTTGGCCAGGTCTTCCACGGCCGATTCCTGCAGGTACAGGTGCACCGTTTCCGGTGACAGCTCACTACCCTTGGTTTCGCGGTAGAGGCGCCGCAGCAGGTTTTCTGCAGACGTGGTGTGCTGGGGTTCACCAATCAGCTCGAATTGATTGCCGCGGTTGCGGATCTCGATGCTCAGGCGTTGTTCGATCAGGCGCAGGTGCTCGTCGAACTGTCCGCACAGATTGGCGAAACGGCGAGCCTCAAACGGCTCGAGGAGAAAACGATGGGGTTCTGCTATGGGTGCGTTCAAGGTTGCTTTTAGCCGCCCTTTGGCTGTTGAAGTGAAACAGAGGATAACGCCAGCCGCCCGTGCGCGAAAGCACTTAAATGGGCTGCCTTCGATCTCAAGAACTATGAAGATCCACTGTGGGAGCTGGCTTGCCTGCGCTGAGGCCGGCACATCCAAAAGAGATGTTGCCTGTTAGCCCGCTATCGCAGGCAAGCCAGCTCCCACATTTTGCTCTGCATCAGGTCAGAGAGCTCAGTTGACCAACGACCCGCGCAACGAGTGAGGTTGCGCCGCATCAATGTGCACATCGGCAAACTGGCCGATCAGGGTTGGAGTGTCGCAACGGAAGTTTACGATTCGATTATTCTCGGTGCGGCCTTGCAGTTCGCCCGGGTCTTTTTTCGAGTAATCGGTGACCAGGATGCGCTGGATCGAACCGACCATTTGTCGGCTGATCTCGAAGCCTTGCTGGTTCAGGCGATGCTGCAGCGCGTTCAGACGCTCCTTTTTCAGCGCTTCCGGCGTGTCATCCGCCAGATCAGCGGCCGGAGTGCCCGGGCGCTGGCTGTAGACAAACGAGTAGGAAAAGTCGAAACCGACGTCTTCAATCAGCTTCATGGTCTGCTCGAAATCCTTCTCGGTTTCGCCGGGGAAGCCCACGATAAAGTCCGAGCTGATGCAAATGCCCGGCACCGCCGCACGCAGTTTGCGCAGTTTGGATTTGTATTCCACGGCGGTGTGGTTGCGCTTCATCGCCGAAAGGATGCGGTCCGAGCCCGATTGCACCGGCAAATGCAGGTGTTTGACCAGCTCCGGCACCTCGGCGTGTGCCTGGATCAGGCTGTCGGAGAACTCCAGCGGGTGCGAGGTGGTGTAGCGAATACGCTCGATACCGTCCACGGCGGCGACCACGCGGATCAGCTCCGCCAGGTCGGCCAGGCGCCCGTCGTGGGTCAGGCCGCGATAACCGTTGACGTTCTGGCCCAGCAGGGTCACTTCGCGCACGCCGTTTTCGGCGAGGTGGATGATTTCCGACAGCACGTCGTCAAACGGCCGGCTGACTTCTTCGCCACGGGTGTAGGGCACCACGCAGAAGGTGCAGTACTTGCTGCAGCCTTCCATCACCGACACATAAGCGCTCGGGCCGTCGATACGCGGCTCGGGCAAATGGTCGAATTTTTCGATTTCGGGGAACGACACGTCCACCTGCGGCAGCTTGGTGATGCGCGCAGCGTCGATCATTTCCGGCAGGCGGTGCAGGGTCTGCGGGCCAAAGACCACGTCGACATAGGGGGCGCGGTCGCGGATCGCGGCGCCTTCCTGGCTGGCCACGCAACCGCCGACGGCGATCACCATCTCCGGGTTGGCCAGTTTCAATTCGCGCCAGCGGCCCAGCTGCGAGTACACGCGGTCCTGGGCCCGCTCGCGGATCGAGCAGGTATTGAGCAGGATTACGTCGGCATCTTCGGCGCGGGCAGTGACTTCCAGGGCCTGGTGTTCACCCAGCAGGTCGACCATGCGCGAGCTGTCGTACTCGTTCATCTGGCAACCGTGGGTTTCGATATAAAGCTTCTTGGCCATGGGAATCGTCAACTGGTGGTAAAGAACCGCGCATTATAGGGGGCATGTCCATTGGTTCCTAGCGTTGTGCATCGGGTGCCATGCTATAGTTCGCGCCCTCTTTTATATCCCCGATGTGTTATTCGCCCACCATGACCAAACGTGAAGCTCCAATCTATAAGGTGATTTTCCTTAACCAGGGCCAGGTGTTCGAAATGTACGCCAAGCAGATCTATCAAAGTGATCTGTGGGGCTTCCTGGAAGTGGAAGAGTTCGTCTTTGGCGAGCGCACCCAATTGGTCGTCGACCCGGGCGAAGAAAAACTCAAGGCGCAGTTCGAAGGCGTGGTGCGCAGCTTTGTGCCGATGCATTCGATTGTGCGCATCGATGAGGTCGAGCGCCTGGGTACGCCGAAGATCAGCGAGGCGCGGGGCACCAGCAATGTGATGCCGTTTCCGATGCCGATGCCAGAGAAGTAATACGTTCCACCTGTGTCTGTGCCTGTGGCGAGCGGGCTTGCCCGCGTTGGGCTGCGAAGCGGCCCTTGAGGCTGCAACTGCGGTCTGCCTGAAAGAACTCTATTGCCTTACTAGGGCTGCTGCGCAGCCCAACGCGGGCAAGCCCGCTCGCCACATAAGCCCGCCGGGCACATAAGTCCGCTGGGCACACAGGCGGGCTTTACAGAAGGATCAGGGCAGGGGCGAGAACGGTGAGCGCCCATCCGCACTCTGCAATTCCTGCAGGTAATTGCGGAAAATCTGGCCCAGCACCTGGGTGGCTACTTCCAACTCATCGCGCTGCATGTGCTCGGCGACTTCGTCGGCAGTGTCCAGTGCGTCTTCGGCGCCGTTGACCGCCGCCATTTTCAGCACGATATACGCCTGCACGTTATTGGCCGGCACGCCTTCGCCCTTGAAGAACATGGTGCCCAGCTGGAATTGCGCCTGCGCATGGCCCTGCAACGAGGCTTTCTCGAAGTAGCTCAAGGCTTTGTTGAGGTCGCGGGCGGGGTTTTTGCTGTCGTGGTAGTACTCGCCCAACTCGTATTGCGCCTGCGCATCCCCGCCATCAGCCTGTTTCTGGCACGCGCTCAGGGCTTCGGCCTGGCTGTCTGGCTGGGTATTGAGGGTGCAACGACCCATCGCTGGGATTAACAACGAGTTGCCGCCTGCTTGTGCATGTGCCAGCAGCGGCTGAAGGAGCAACAGGCAGCCCAGAACCAGGGTGCGGCCGGTGCGTTTCATGGGAATCGACTTACCTCTGACGGGGCGCGCGGACCCTCGTGGGATCCAATAAGCGCGCATTATGAAATAAGCAGGCCTCTGCTTACAAAGTCTTTACTCGTTTTTCTGCTGGTTGGGCAAGTTATCTGCCGGATTGCAGGTGATTTCTCGAAAAACTTGGGAAATCTCTGTAAGCAAAGTAGCAAATCTGACGCCGGCAAGGCGGCGTCAGATTTTTTCGGCCTTTTATTTCAGTGCGGCGAAGGCGCGCTCGGCTGCGTCCAGGGTCAGTTTCAGCTCGGCGTCGCCATGGGCGATCGAGGTGAAGCCGGCTTCAAAGGCACTTGGCGCCAGGTACACGCCGCCTTCCAGCATCAGGTGGAAGAAGCGCTTGAACAGGTCGGCATCGCTGCCCATCACGTCATCAAAGGTGACGATGTCGTCGGCACCGCTGAAGTACAGGCCGAACATGCCGCCCGCTTGCGTGGTAACGAACGGGATACCGGCTGCGTCGGCGCGCTGTTGCAGGCCGTCCAGCAGGCGGGTGGTGTAATCGGTCAGCTCGGCGTGGAAGCCCGGGCGGCTGATCAGGCGCAGGGTGGTCAGGCCGGCGGCCATGGCCAGCGGGTTACCCGACAAGGTGCCCGCCTGGTACACCGGGCCTAGCGGCGCAATGTGTTGCATGATGTCGCGTTTGCCGCCGAAGCAGCCCACCGGCATGCCGCCGCCGATGATCTTGCCGAAGGTGCTCAGGTCCGGCGTCACGCCGTAGTGAGCCTGAGCGCCGCCCAGGGCCACGCGGAAACCGGTCATCACTTCGTCGAAAATCAGCACCACGCCGTGCTTGTCGCACTGCTCGCGCAGCCCCTCGAGGAAGCCCGGCGCCGGCGGTACGCAGTTCATATTGCCGGCCACCGGCTCGACGATGATGCACGCCACGTCCTGGCCTACCTCATTGAGCATCTGCTCGACGGCGGCGATGTCGTTGAACGGCAGGGTCAGGGTGTGTTTGGCAAACGCAGCCGGCACGCCGGCCGAGCTGGGTACGCCCTGGGTCAGTGCGCCGGAACCGGCTTTTACCAGCAGGCTGTCGGAGTGACCGTGGTAGCAACCTTCGAACTTGATGATGCTGTCGCGGCCGGTGAAACCACGGGCCAGGCGAATCGCACTCATGGTGGCTTCGGTGCCGGAGCTGACCATGCGCACCATTTCCATCGATGGCACGATCGAGCACACCAGGTCAGCCATTTCGGTTTCCATGGCGGTCGGCGCGCCGTAGGACAAGCCGTGTTGCAGTTGCTGGCGTACGGCGTCGAGCACGTCCGGGTGGCTGTGGCCGAGGATCATCGGGCCCCAGGAACCCACATAGTCAACGTAGCGCTTGTCATCTTCGTCGGTAACGTAGGCGCCCTCGGCATGCTTGAAGAACAACGGTGTGCCGCCCACGCTCTTGAACGCACGCACGGGGGAGTTCACACCGCCGGGGATGTGTTTCTGGGCATTGGCAAACAGGGTTTCGGAACGGGACATGATCGGGCTCTCTAAACTGAAGACTTAAGAAGATCGTTGAAGGCGCGGGCGCGGCGCGTGACTTCCTGGGTGCTGTCGGCACCGAACAGGCCGTGCACCACCGCCAGCAGGTCGGCGCCGTGGGCCACCAGGGGTTCGGCGTTCTCCAGCGTGATGCCGCCGATCACGCAGATCGGCAACTGCAGGCGCGTGCGGGCCTGGGCCAGCATCTCGAGGGTGGCGGCGGGTGCGCCGGGCTTGGTCGTGGAATTGAAGAAGCGACCGAAGGCCACATAGCTTGCGCCTTCCTTGGCGGCTTGTTCGGCCAGTTCGATCTGGCTGTGGCAGGTCGCGCCAATAATCGCCTTGGGGCCGAGCAGCGAGCGGGCCGGGGTCAGCGGGCCGTCGGTCTGGCCCAGGTGCACGCCGACGCCCAGGCGCGCAGCCAGTTCGGCGTCGTCGTTGATGATCAACTGGGTCTTGTAGCGCGAACACAGCTCTCGCAGCTTTTCGGCCTCACGCAGGCGCCGGGCTTCGTCGGTGCTTTTGTCGCGGTACTGCAACAGGGTCACGCCACCGTCCAACGCCGCTTCGACGTAGGCGAGGAATTTGCCGGCCAACAGCTGGCTGTCGGTAATGGCATACAGGCCACGTAATTTCATCGGGCAGGCCCCTTGGCTTGGTCTTACGAACAGAAATCCAGCGGCAGACGGCGCGGTACAAACTGGCCCTGGCCGAGTTGTTCGGCGTCACGCAGGGTGCGCCAAGTGTAGTTGAGTGCCGACTGCACGGCGCTTACCAGGCCTTCGCCCTGGGCGAGCCGACCGGCCAATGCGCTGGCCAGCGTGCAGCCCGAACCGTGATAGCTGCCGGGCAGGCGCTGGCAGGTAAAGGTCTGGCGCGTGCCGTCGCGGCTGTACAGGCGGTTGTGCACTTCATGCTCGTCGCCATGGCCGCCGGTGATCAACAGGTGCTTGATATACGGCAGCAGTTTCTCGGCGCACTCGTCGGCCGTGCCCTCGGGCAATTGCGCAAGGATGCGCGCTTCCGGCAGGTTCGGCGTGGCGATCAGCGACAGCGGCAACAGCCGCTCGCGCATGGCAAAGCCGACTTCGTCTTTGCCCAGGCTGCCGCCGCCGCCGGCACGCAGCACCGGGTCGCACACCACCGGCAGGTGCGGGTGCGCCTGCAGCAACTCGACCACGGTGTCGACCATCGCCGTGGAACCGAGCATGCCCAGCTTGACCGCCGCCACTTCGGAGTCGCTGAGCACGGCGTTGGCCTGGGCCAGCACCCACTCGCGGTCGAGTACGCGGAAATCGCTGACATTGACGGTGTTCTGCACGGTCAGGGCGGTGACGGCCGGAGCCGCATGGCAACCCTGAGCGAGCAGGGCTTCGATATCTGCCTGCAAGCCGGCGCCACCACTGGGATCATGGCCGGAGAGACAGAGGACAACGGGGCGAGAGCTGTAGATATTCATGGAGCGCGAGCTTACCACCAAACGCTTTTTGCGTGGCCGTCTGGCGATGGTTGAATTTTGCTCCGATTGTGACGCTTTTCTGGCGTTTGGTCTGTGGGTGGAAACCGCTGAAAGCCCTGTTCTAGAGCCTTTAGAAAAATTAATTCAATGGTGTCTAATGGCCTTTAGCGGCTATGCTAAAGTGGATCCAAACAACTTACTGTACCGCCGGTGTACGTCTTCTCAAAAGGAATGGGGGGCTTTTGACATAACCGGACAGGCCACGCTGGGGCTCTATGCGCTATTTGCTGATTTTATTGTTGTGCGGGCTGCCGATGCTCGCCGGCGCCATTGAGTTCAACCAGGACACGCGAAGCCTGCCGCTGGGCCGAGTCATGCAAGTGCTCGAAGACCCGACCGATGCGCTGACCATCGCGCAAGTCAGCTCTCCCGCCTACGCCGCCCAGTTCAAACCCCATGACCAAGCCACCCTTAACGCCGGCTACTCGCGCTCGGTGTTCTGGCTCAAGGTCGACCTGCATTACACCGCCAAAGATACCCGGGCACCGCGTCACCTGGTTCCTGGAGTTGGCGTACCCGCCGCTGAATCATCTGGACCTGTACCAGAGCGACGCCACCGGCGCCTACCGCCTGACCACCCGCACCGGCAGCGCATTGCCGTTTTCCAGCCGTGATGTGAGCCAGAGCAATTACCTGTTCAAGCTCAACTTCGTGCCGGATCAGCGGCAAACCGTTTACCTGCGCCTGCAAAGCCAAGGCTCGATCCAGGCGCCGTTGACGCTCTGGGCCGGCACCGCGTACTTGGAACAGCAGCCGCTGCGTTTGTACGTACTCGGCGCCATTTATGGCGTATTGCTGGGGATGCTGGTCTACAACCTGTTCATCTACCTGAGCGTGCGCGACACCAGTTATCTGTATTACATCCTGTATATCGCCTCGTTCGGCCTGTACCAACTGTCGGTCAATGGGGTGGCGGTGGAGTTTTTCTGGCCGAACAACCCGTGGTGGGCGAATGCGGCGGTGCCGTTCCTGATCGGGTCGGCGGCGCTGTTTGGCAGCCTGTTCGCGCGCAGCTTTTTGCACACCGCGCAGCACAGTCGCTGGATCAACCGACTGCTGCTGGCGCTGGTGGCGTGCGGCGCGGTGGTGATGTTGCTGTCGCTGATGACCAGCTACGCCCTGGCGCTGCGGCTGGCCACCGGGTTGGCGCTGGTGTTCACCGTGACCATCTTTGTCGCCGCCATCAAGGCCTGGTATTGCGGCCAGCGCATGGCGCGCTATTTCATCATTGCCTGGTCGGCGTTTCTGTTGGGCGGGGTGGTGAATACGCTGATGGTGCTGGGCTACCTGCCGAATGTGTTCCTGACCATGTACGCCAGCCAGATCGGTTCGGCGATCGAAGTGGCGCTGTTGTCCCTGGCCCTGGCCGATCGCATCAATGCCATGCGTGAGCAACAGGCGCAGATCCTGTTCGATGCCAGCCAGAAGCTCGAAGTGCTCAACCTGCAATTGGCCCGCAGCAACCGGCTCAAGGATGAATTCCTCGCCACCCTGACCCACGAGCTGCGCACGCCGATGAACGGGGTGATCGGCTCCCTCGAACTGATGCAAACCGTGCCCCTGGAAGCGGACCTGGCGCAGTATCAGCAAACCGCCGCCGGTTCGGCCCGCGACATGATGCGCATGGTCAACGGCATCCTCACCCTCACCGAATTGCAGGCCGGGCGCCTGAGTGCCCAGCCCCGCGTGTTCAGCCTGCGCGGCGTGCTCGACACCTTACGCCAGCAGTTCAGTGCCAGCGCCCAGAGCAAGGGCCTGGCATTTTCCATCGATGTGGCCGACGAGCTGGCGGACCGCGTGGTAGGTGACGCCGACAAACTGCTGCAGTGCCTGGACTGCCTGCTGGACAACGCGTTCAAGTTCACCCACGAAGGCGCGGTGCGCCTGCGGGTGGTGGGCGTGCCCCACAGCGACGGTGGCGTACGCCTGAGTTTTATCGTCACCGATACCGGTATCGGCTTTGCCTTCCTCGACGAAGCCACCCTGTACCAGCGCTTCTTCCAGCTCGATGGCTCCACCACTCGCGAATATGGCGGTTTGGGCATTGGCCTGGCGATCTGCCGACAATTGATCGAGCTGCTGGGCGGACGCCTCACCCATCACTCCGAGCCTCGCAAGGGCAGCCGCTTCCAGTTGGAAATGCAGGTCAGCCCGGCGCCACCCGAGCCCCGGCAGGCGCCGGATCGGCAGCGCTCGCCCCAGGCGTGCACGGTGCTGTTGGTGGACGACAACAGCGTCGGCCAACTGGCGGTGCGCGGCATGTTGCTCAAGCTCGGTTACCGGGTAAAAACCGTCGACAGCGGCCCGTCGGCCCTGGCGGCGTTGCAGGGCGAGCGTTTCGACGCGGTGTTATTGGATGTTCCTGAAGGCGGTTTCTCATTGTGCTGTCAGATTCGTGCTCTGCCTGGCTGCGGTGAATTGCCGGTGATTGCCTTGAGTATGTCGCCGAATGTGTCCGAGCGAGAGCACTGCCATGGCATCGGCATCACCGAGCGGCTGGCCAAGCCCGTGCGTTTCGAAGCTTTGCAGGCGGTGTTGGAACGGCATTTATTGGGTTCGGACGAAGGCGAAAGCGCCGTGCATTCGGCGGGTATGTCACTTTTGTAAGCCGGATGGCGGTGCTTAACTGAAATTCAGGCCCCGATTGAATGTGGCCTTTTCAGGAGGCCCAGCATGAACTTGCATCAATTCGCTGAAACCCACGACGTCACCAACCAGCCGCCGTCCCTGGACGGCACCAACCTGTACCGCATCGACCTGCCCCTGCAAGAGTGGTCGCGCCGCTTCGGCGCCGGCTGGGCGCAGGCGCGTATCGATGCCTACGGCGCGCTGGCTGGCGGGCCGTTGATGGAGGCCGGGTTCCTGGCCAACCAGAACAAACCGGTGTTCAGCAGCCATGACCGCTATGGGCACCGTATCGATCTGGTGGAATTTCACCCGGCCTACCATGAGCTGATGCGCACCGCCGTCGAGCATGGCCTGCCGTCGCTGCCGTGGGCCCATCCGCAGTCCGGCGCCCACGTGGCCCGCGCCGCCCTGACTTACTTGCACAGCCAGGCCGAAGCCGGCACCGGTTGCCCGCTGACCATGACCTTCGCCTGCGTGCCCGCCCTGCGTTTGCAGCCGGACTTGGCTGACACCTGGCTGCCGAAAATCCTCAGTACCCAATACGATCCACGCAATGTCGGCATCGCTCACAAGGCTGGGGCCACTATCGGCATGGCCATGACTGAGAAGCAGGGCGGCACCGATGTGCGCGCCAACACCACCCGCGCTTACCCGGTGGGCGCGGGCGGGCCCGGGCAAGCCTATGAGCTGGTGGGCCACAAGTGGTTTTGCTCGGCGCCGATGTGCGATGGGTTTTTGACCCTGGCCCAGACTGACAAGGGCCTTTCCTGTTTTCTGCTGCCCCGGCACCGTCCGGACGACACGCGCAACGAGTTCTACATCCAGCGCCTCAAAAACAAACTCGGCAACTGCTCCAACGCGTCCAGTGAAGTGGAATTTCGCGGTGCCCTGGCCTGGATGATCGGCGAGGAAGGCCGTGGCGTGCCGACCATCATCGAAATGGTCGCCATGACCCGCTTCGATTGCATGGTCGGCTCCAGCGCCTTGATGCGCCAGGCGCTGACCCAGGCCAGCCATCATTGCGCCCATCGCCTGGTCGGTGGCCGTGTACTCAGCGAACAACCGCTGATGCAAAACGTGTTGGCCGACCTTGCCCTGGAAAGCGAAGCCTCGCTGGCCTTGAGCATGCGCATGGGGCGTGCCCTGGACCATCAGGGCGATGAGCAAGAAGCCAAGTTCGCCCGGCTGGTAACAGCGGTGGGCAAGTACTGGATCTGCAAGCGCGCACCGGCAATGATCAACGAAGCTGCCGAGTGCATGGGCGGCGCCGGCTATGTGGAGGACAGCATCTTGCCGCGCCTGTACCGTGAGGCGCCGGTGAATTCGACGTGGGAAGGTTCCGGCAACGTGCAGTGCCTGGACGTGCTGCGCGCGCTGTCCAAGGAGCCGGGTGTGCTGGAGGCGCTGTTTGTTGAGCTGGGTGACGGGCATGGCGACCAGCAGTTGGCGCGGCATATCGGGCAACTGAAATCGGCCTTTATGGACACCCAGGATATCCAGTACCGCGCACGCCAGCTGACCGAGGACATTGCCGTGGCATTGCAGGCCAAGCTGCTGCTGGAGGCGGGGAATGCACCGGTCAGCGATGGCTTTATTGCCAGCCGCTTGGGTGAGTCATCGGGTCGGGTGTACGGCACGCTGCCGCGTGGGGTGGATGTGGCGGCGATTGTCGCCCGCTCGACACCTGCCTGAACGCGGACCAATAGGTGGGAGCTGGCTTGCCTGCGATAGCGGTGTATCAGCCCCATCTTGCTGACTGACCCACCGCCATCGCGGGCAAGCCCGGCTCCCACAGCAATTGCACTGATCTTGAGAGGGCACTCCAATTCAAAGTTTGCGTCTGACAGGGATACAGGCAAGATAAAGGTCTGCAAGTCAGAACACAGGATGCTTACCGTGACCGAAGCTTTTGTTGTCGTTCAAACCGCTGAAGAAGCCGTGGATCGGCTGGCGGCTCTGCATGAGCGTGCTACCGGCGCGCTCAACCAGGCCCTCAAGCAATACCTCAAGGACCGCGTCGAACCCGACGCCGAACAACGCGCGCTGTTTCGCTACCCGGAACTGCGCCTGACTTACCTGGTTCAAGGCGAAGTCCCACAGACCACCCGGGCGTATGCCAAGGTGCAACTGCCGGGGACCTACAGTGTTACCGTCACCCATCCTGCAGCGTTTCGTAAGTATCTGCTGGAACAACTGGTGCCGTTGATGCACGACTTCACCGTGACGGTAGAAGTGGGCGTGAGCCAGCAGAACATTCCGTACCCGTACGTGGTGGAGCAGGGCGACGAACTGGCCGGCTCCGGCGTGACCGCCGCGACCCTGGCCCGTGTGTTCCCCAGTACCGACCTGTCCGCCGCCACCGATGGCATCGCCGACGGCCTGTATGACTGGGAAAACACCGACCCGCTGCCGCTGGCGCTGTTCGATGCGGCCCGCGTGGACTTTTCCCTGCGCCGCCTGGTGCACTACACCGGCAGCGACTGGCGCCATGTACAGCCGTGGATCCTGCTGACCAACTATCACCGGTATGTCGACCAGTTCATCCTGCATGGCCTCGAGCAACTGCGCAGCGACCCGCGCTTTATCCGCATGGTGCTGCCGGGCAACGTGATCATCGACAAGAGCATGGATCACGGTGAAGCCTCGGCGATTGCCGCAGGCGTGGTCTGGCATCGCTATCAGATGCCGGCTTATCACCTGCAGGCCAGCGACGGCCACGGCGTGACCCTGGTGAATATCGGCGTCGGCCCGTCCAACGCCAAGAACATCACTGACCACCTGGCCGTGCTGCGCCCGCATTGCTGGCTGATGATCGGCCACTGCGGCGGTCTGCGCCAATCCCAGACCATCGGCGACTACGTACTGGCTCACGCCTATATGCGCCGCGACGGGATCCTGGACCGCGTGGTGCCGCCGAACATCCCGATTCCGGCCCTGGCCGAAGTGCAGATGGCCTTGCAGCAAGCGGCGGCGAACGTCACCGGCGAAAAAGGCGAAGAGCTGAAAAAACGCCTGCGCACCGGCACCGTGCTGACCTACGACGACCGTAACTGGGAACTGCGCTGGGCTCAGGAACGGCCGCTGATCAACTTGTCCCGCGCCGTGGCCGTGGACATGGAAAGCGGCACCATCGCCGCCCAGGGTTACCGTTTGCGGGTGCCCTATGGCACGTTGCTGTGCGTGTCGGACAAGCCGCTGCACAGCGAGATCAAGCTGCCGGGTTCGGCCAACGCGTTCTATGAGCGTGCGGTCAGCCAGCACTTGAAGATCGGTATCGAGGCAGTCGACCTGCTGCGCACCGAACTCAACTCGTTGCACTCGCGCAAACTGCGCAGCTTCGACGAGCCGCCGTTCCGCTAAGCGGTTGGGATGGTCATTTAACGGTCAGGCCACTAGCATTGTCGGTCCTGACCGTTAGATGTTCCTTTGCCATGTCCCGTCCCACCCGTCCCGATTCGCGCCGCCCTGGCGTGAAACCTCCACATTGCGCAGCGCGGCGTGTCGCCAAGGCGCCACCGGCCGAGCCGAAATTGGTCCTGTTCAATAAACCGTTCGACGTGCTGACCCAGTTCAGCGACGAAGGCGGGCGTGCGACCCTCAAGGATTTTATCGACATCCCCGGCATCTACCCGGCCGGCCGCCTGGACCGTGACAGCGAAGGTTTGCTGCTGCTGACCAATGATGGCCAGCTGCAGGCGCGGATTGCCGACCCCAAGCACAAGCTGGCGAAAACCTATTGGGTGCAAGTCGAAGGCGAGCCCACCGAAGAGCAGCTGCAACGCCTGCGTGACGGCGTGGAACTCAACGACGGCATGACCTTGCCCGCGCAAGCACGCCAGTTGGACGAGCCGGAGTTATGGCCACGCAACCCGCCCGTGCGTTTTCGCAAAAGCGTGCCGACCCACTGGCTGGAGTTGGTGATTCGTGAAGGGCGTAACCGCCAGGTGCGGCGCATGACCGCCGCCGTGGGCCTGCCGACCTTGCGCCTGGTGCGCGTGCGGATTGGCGATTGGTCGATTGACGGCCTGGACCAGGGCCAGTGGAAGGAAGTGCCGGCGCGCCTATAAGGCGCCGGACTCGATCAGGCCGATCACTACGCTCTTGATGATAAACGCGGCCACGCCCAGCCCCAGCACGAAAAACAGGATGAACGAACCAAAGCGCCCGGCTTTGGATTTCTTCGCCAGGTCCCAGACGATAAAGCCCATGAAAATGATCAGGACGGTGACCAGGCCGGTCATCATCCATTCTTCAAACAGGGCGGGGTCGATGTTGTTCATGGGGGGCTTCCGGCAGGGCAGGTGGGCAAGTATAAGGCAGCGTTACTGCCGTAACATTGACCTGAGTCGAAGCGCAATCCAAATGTGGGAGCGGGCTTGCTCGCGAAAGCGTCGGGTCAGTTGATACATGTGCTGACTGGCACACCGCATTCGCGAGCAAGCCCGCTCCCACAGGGATCTGTATTGCTCTTGGTTTCAGGTACGCAGGTGCGTCAGTGGCAGCTCGGTACTGTTCAGCACCTGGTTGAGTACAAAGCTGGAACGCACGCTGGTCACGCCTTCAATACGGGTTAAATGCCCCAGCAGCAGCTTCTGGTAGTGATCCATGTCCGGCACCACCACTTTCAACTGATAGTCGGCGTCCATCCCGGTCACCAAACTGCACTCCAGTACTTGCGGCAGGGTGCGGATGGCCGCTTCGAAATTCTCGAAACGCTCTGGCGTGTGGCGGTCCATGCCGATCAGCACATAGGCGGTAAGGCTCAGCCCGAGCATCTTGCGGTCGAGCAGGGCGACCTGGCGTGCGATGTAGCCGTCGTCCTCCAATTGCTTGACCCGGCGTGAGCAGGGCGACGGCGACAGGCCGATACGCTCGGCCAACTCCTGGTTGGAGATCCTCGCGTCACGCTGCAATTCCGCCAAAATACTCAGGTCGTATCGGTCAAGCTTGCTCATTGGGTTAGCCTTTGTCGTAACTATTGCGATGAATTATCTATGAAGGGTTAAAAATTGCGCAAGCACTGTTTATTGACGCAATCTTCGCAATCATCTGTCGGGCGCGGGCCTGTATCTTTATCAACAGAATCACCGCCTGGACAACAGTCCATTTACAGCGAGCCCAATCAAGCCCGCTGCGGCCGCCACCCCAGCAGGGTTGAGCCGGCCTCCAGGCTGCACACTGTCCACAAGACGGCGTGAGGTGAGCCAACGTCAAAAGCGTTGAGCCAGGACGAAATTCTCAAGGGGGTGGCCGACGGGTCACCCCTTTTTCTTTGCCTTAAGCCTTCTTACTCAAAAAAATGTTCTCGTGACTGATAACCTGTCTCAGAACCGGGCGAGGCTTTTCCAGTCTTATCTGGGAGGCCGGACGTTCTAGGCCCTTATCAGCAGTGAGGAATAGCATGAAGCGCATCTGGCGTATGGCAGGTGTAGGTTTGCTGATGGTCACCGTCGGCACGCAAGTGATGGCTGACGAACGTGATAACGCACCGCGCCCTGAGGGGGGGTGGTCAGCATGAAAGAGGCCCGGAAGGCGGACGGCAAGGTAACGAACAGCCGCGCCCGCAGAACAATCAACCACGTCCTGAAAACGCTCAGCCTCGGCCACAAAACCAGCATTTCGATCGCGCCGAGCAACAGCAGCGCGGCGGCGGGCAGTGGCAAGGTCGCCCGCAAAATGCTGAGCAACCCCGCCCGGCGCCGCAGCCGGCGAATAACCTGCCGATCCAGGGTCGCCCGGACACCGTGCGCCAGACCCAGGAACCGCGTCAGGGCTACTATCAGGACATTCCGCGTCGCAACGACGGCAATCAACACTGGCAGTCCGGGAATGGCCCAGGCCCGCGTCCAGGCGGTGGTTTCAACAATGGTCACCCCAATGACAACCGCTGGCCCGGCCGCCCTGATGGGCATGGCAATGGCTGGGGCCCGGGCCCGCAATATCGTCCCGGTTATACCGTCGACCGCTTCCCCGACCGCAATTACCGCGTGCCGTACCGTGGCCAGGATTATTTCTTCTCCGGCGGCTACTGGTATCGCCCGCAAGGCCCGCGTTATGTAGTGGTGCGGCCGCCGTACGGGATCCGCGTGCAATACCTGCCGGATTACGCACGGGAAGTCTGGGTGGGCAGCGCGCTGTTCTTCCTCGCGGCGGGCTCCTACTACACCTACGAAAGCAGCTCCCAGCAGTACGTGGTGGTGCAACCGCCAACAGCAGTGCCCGTGCAACAGGCCGCGCCGCAGGGCAATGGCTATGACGTAGTGGCCTATCCCGCCAACGGCCAATCACCGGCCCAGGTACAGCAGGACGGCTACGACTGTTACCGTTGGGCGGTGCAGCAAAGTGGCTTCGACCCGCAGGCCGTGACCTACGCCCCTGACCCGGCGGTGGTGCAAACCTACCGCCAGGCCCAGGGCAACTGCCTGAGCAGTCGCGGTTATCAGGTGCAGTATTAGGCAGATGCAAGCTTCAAGCTTGAGGCTTATAGCTTGCAGCTTGCAGCTGATCCGCAGGATCCGCATGCACCAGCACTTCGGCACGCGGGTAGGCTTGGTGAATGGCATCGGCGGCCTGGTCGCTGATGCCGTGGGCCACTGACAGCGTCAGCTCCCCCGGCAGCTCCAGGTGCAGTTGCACAAACCAGTGGCTGCCGGAAATCCGCGTGCGCAAATCATGCGCGCCCAATACGCCCGGCACGCCACGCGCCAGTTCCAGCATGTGCTGGCTGACCTCCGGCGGCAGTTCCTCATCCATCAGCACCGCGAAGCTTTCCCGGGCGATCTGGATCGCGCTCCACAAAATGTAGGCGGCAATCCCCAGGCCAAACCAGGCGTCCACCTGATGAAAGCCAAAACCCGCCAGCACCAGCGCCACCAGGATGCTGCCGTTGAGCATCAAGTCCGAGCGGTAATGCAGCGAGTCCGCCCGCACCGCGTTGGAGCCGGTTTCGCGGATTACCCGGTGTTGCAGCATCAGCAACGCCACGGTCATCACCAGCGAAAACACGATCACGCCGATGCTCAGCCAAGGCGCGCCTACAGGTTCCGGATGCTGCAAGCGCTGGTACGCCTGAAACGCGATCAACACCGCACTGCCCGCGATAAACAGCGCCTGGGCCATGCCCGACAGCGACTCAGCCTTGCCATGCCCATAGCGGTGATCATCATCGGCCGGGCGCAGCGCGTAGTGCACCGCCAGCAAATTCAGCAGCGAGGTTACGCCGTCGAGCAGCGAGTCGGTCAACCCGGCGAGCATGCTCACCGAGCCGCTGAGCCACCAGGCGATGGCCTTGGTGATGATCAGCGCACAGGCCACGCCCACCGAAGCGCGGGTGGCCAGGCGCAGGAGTCTCGCGTGTTCGGGACTGCTGGTCATAGGCGGATGGGTTGCAGGCCCAGGGAGGCCAGCTGTTGCACGCTGCCTTTGAACTGGATCATGCGCGGGTCATCCAGCGGCAGGGTGCGGCCGGTTTCCTTCTGGATAATGGTTTGCAGCTTGGCGTTGTCGACCTTGCCGTCGGCGCCGATGGCTTCCTGCAGTTTTTCGGGGGCGACCTGGGCGGTTTTGCCCGGTTCGAAGTAGATGGCGCCGGTGGCGAAGTCCACGCCGAACGCAATCAGGCCAGGGATTACATAAAACAGCAGGCCCACCGCATCGAGCACGGCAATCGCCGGGTCGATCTTGCCGTCGATCTGGCCACGGCGGTCCGGATAGAAGATCGAGCCACAGGCCGTCAGTTGGCTCAGCAGGGTGACGGTGAGGACACCGCCGATGACACGGGAAGCGATACGCATGAAGACTCTCCTGAACACGTTTGAAAAATGACTATATGCCAGATCTACCAGGCGACGATGTTCAAATGTGGGAGCGGGCTTGCTCGCGAATGCGATCGGTCACTTAATACAGCTGTGAATGATCTACCGCATTCGCGAGCAAGCCCGCTCCCACATTCAATCGTGTTCCCCCAGTAGGATTGGGTTGTGCCTTTGAGACCAGCGCCGGCATCCGGCAGTTCGCCGTTATACTCGCCGCTCTGCTTTGGAGCCAGTATGAATTCGTTGCCGATTGATGATGTTTTACCTGCCCTGCGTGACGCCTTGGCGAATCGCCATGAAGCCGTGCTGGAAGCACCGCCCGGCGCTGGTAAAACCACCCGCGTGCCCCTGGCCTTGCTGCACGAGCCCTGGTTGGCCGGGCAGACCATCCTGATGCTCGAACCCCGGCGCCTGGCCGCCCGTGCCGCGGCCGAACGCCTGGCCAGCGAGCTGGGCGAAAAGGTCGGTGAAACCGTGGGCTATCGCATCCGCCTCGACAGCAAAGTCGGCCCGAATACGCGCATTGAGGTGGTCACCGAAGGCATCCTCACCCGCCGCCTGCAGGACGACCCGGCGCTGGAGGGTGTGGGCCTGCTGATCTTCGACGAATTCCACGAGCGCAGCCTCGACGCCGACCTGGCGCTGGCCCTGAGCCTCAACGGCCGCGAGCTGTTTCGCGATGAGCAACCGCTGAAAATCCTGCTGATGTCCGCGACCCTTGAAGGCGAGCGCCTGGCCAGCCTGCTGGACGACGCGCCGATTCTGCGCAGTGAAGGGCGGATGTTCCCGGTGCAGATGCGCTGGGGTCGACCCTACCAGGCCGGTGAATTTATCGAGCCGCGTGTGGTGCAGACCCTCCTTGAAGCCTTGCATGACGAGACCGGCAGCGTGTTGGTGTTTCTGCCGGGGCAAGCCGAGATTCGCCGCGTCAATCAACAACTGGCCGAGGCCCTGGGCGACCGCCCCGATGTGCTGTTATGCCCGCTGCACGGCGAGCTGGACCTCAACGCCCAACGCGCCGCCATCGACACGGCCCCTGCGGGTAAACGCAAAGTCGTACTGGCCACCAACATCGCCGAAACCAGCCTGACCATCAATGGTGTGCGCGTGGTGATCGACGCCGGGTTGGCGCGGGTGCCGCGTTTCGACCCCGGCAGCGGCATGACCCGCCTCGACACCCAGCGCATCTCCCGCGCCAGCGCCACCCAGCGCGCCGGTCGGGCAGGGCGCCTGGAGCCGGGCGTGTGTTATCGCCTCTGGTCCGAGGACCAGCATGAAGGCCTGGCCGCGTATGGCAGTGCGGAAATCCTCGCTGCCGACCTCGCAGGTTTGGCCTTGCAACTGGCCCGCTGGGGCGTTACGCCTACGCAACTGGTGTGGCTGGACGTGCCGCCGGCTGCTGCGTATGCCCAGGCCCAGGATTTGCTGGTGCGCCTTGGTGCGTTGAATGACGACAAACTCACCGCCCATGGCCAGAAAATGGCCGAGCTGCCGGCCCATCCGCGCATTGCCCATTTATTACTGCGTGGGCAGGACCTGGGGCTGGCGGCGACGGCCTGTGAGGTGGCCGCGCTGTTGGGCGAGCGCGACATTTTGCGCGGCGGCGGCGCGGATTTGCACAGCCGCCTGGCGTTGCTGTCCGGCGAAGAGCGCGCACGCGGCACTCAGGGCGGCGTGCAGCGCGCCAAGCAACTGGCCCGGCAATACCGGGGTTATTTAAGAGGCCAACCGACTCACGCCGTGGCCGACCCCGACCACCCGCGCTGGCTCGGTGCCTTGCTGGCGCTGGCCTACCCGGACCGGGTCGCCCAGCAGCGACGCCCTGGCGGCGCCGAATACCGCCTGGCGAACGGCCGTGCCGCGCTGTTTGCCGAGGCCGACAGCCTGATGAAACAAGCCTGGCTGGTGATCGCCGACCTGGGCAGCCGCCAGGGCCAGCGTGAAGAGCGCATCTACCTGGCGGCGGGTTTTGACCCGGCGCTGTTCGACACGGTGCTCGCCGAGCAAGTGCGTCACGTCGACCAGCTGGATTGGGATGAGCGCGAAGGCGTGCTGCGCGCCGAACGCCAACGCAAAGTCGGTGAACTGGTGCTGAGCCGTGAACCGCTGACCGGCCTCGACGAGTCCGCACGCAGCCAGGCGCTGGTCAACCTCGTACGGCGCAAAGGGCTGGAGCTGTTGCCCTGGACGCCCGAGCTGCGCCAGTGGCAGGCCCGCGTCATGCTGCTGCGCCAGCTGGACGCCGGCAAAACCAGCGAATGGCCCGATATCAGTGACAAGGCGTTGCTGGCCAGCCTCGAACACTGGCTGATGCCTTATCTGGGCAAAGTGTCGCGCCTGAGCCATTTCGCCAACCTGGATATTTCAAGCTTCCTGCACAACCTGCTGCCGTGGCCGCTGCCCCAGCGCCTCGACGAACTCGCGCCCCAGCATGTGAAAGTACCCTCCGGGCTCGTCGGTGCGTTTGGACTACAGCGAACAGCCGCCGATTCTGGCCGTGCGCCTGCAGGAATTGTTCGGCCTGGCCGACACCCCGCGTATCGCCGGCGGGCGCCAGGTGGTCAAGTTGCACCTGCTGTCCCCGGCGCGACGGCCGGTGCAGGTGACCCAGGACCTGGCGAACTTCTGGCGCAGCACCTATGCCGAGGTGAAGAAGGATTTAAAAGGGCGGTACCCCAAGCACTACTGGCCGGATGACCCACTGGTGGCCGAGGCGACGGCGCGGATCAAACCCCGAAAGTAGCAACAACGAAGATCAACTGTGGGCGCTGGCTTGCCTGCGATGGCATCCCCACGGTGCAACTGAAAACCTGCGGTGCCTGCATCGCAGGCAAGCCAGCTCCCACACAGGTTTTGGGGTGTCTGTTATTGCGCGGCAGGCAGCAGAAACCGCGCAATCACCGGCAGATGGTTGGAGATGCGCAGCGTATCCTCCTGCCGCACCTTCGCCTCAACCCGCTTGATCCGCGGGCTGTAGAACAGGTAATCCAGCGTGCGATCCGGGCCATCGACACTTGGGTCATTGGGGAAGTGGGTCAGCCATTTTGCGCGGTCGATTCCGCTGGACTCACTGTTGCTCGGGATCATCGGGTATTTATCCCACAACAAATGCAGCTCGCTGTCCGGCGAATACTGCCCGCGTTTGCCCGCGTCCAGGCGCAGGAACTGCCCCAGCGGCAACAAGTTGAAATCCCCGCCGATCAACCATGGCGTACCACGGCCTTCGAATTTATCCAGCAGCTTGCCGGTGGTTTGCACTTGCTCCAACACCGCGCTGCGGCCAGGGGCGTCGCCGTCCAGGCGGGTGTTGAGCACCGCCAATTGGCCGCCGTCGCTCAGCGGCAGGTAGGTCAGCAGCAAGGCCGGTTTGGGCTGGAACTGACGGCTGAGGATATTGGCGTCCGGGGCCGGCAATTGCAGGCGCTCGGCGTGTTCGATCTGGTAACGGCTCAGGGTCGCGAGCTTGCGGCCGACGCTGCCGAAGATATGGCGGTCGGGCACGAAGTCGGCTTTCCAGTCGAAGGTCTGCGCGCTGCACGGGTAAAGGTCGACCAGACGCTCCTGCAACAGCGCGAGCTGGTCCTGGTAGTGCGAGGGTTTGGCGTTTTCATCGAGCTCCTGCAGCAGCAGGATGTCGGGTTGTTCGTCACGGATCACCCGCGCCACTTCGTCGAGGCTGGCGGCCATGTCTTCCACGGTGGGGCGGTCGTCCGGGCCACCGCCGTCGGCAGTGTCGTACCAGAACACGTAGTTCTTGCCGGCCAGGTATTGCACGTTCCAGGTCATGACCTTGAGCGCCTGCCCCGGCAGCAGGGTCGGCGCACGCGGTGCGACGCAGCTGACGGGCAGGGTTTCCTTGGGCGCCGGGCGCCAGGTCAGGCTGTAGATCAGGGCCGTCAGCAGGCCCGCGATGATCAGCAGGCCCAGTAACGTGATGCGCAATAAACGGGTCATCGGCTCGGCTTATAGCGTTTCAGGAGTGGCACGGAGCATATCACCGTGCGTCGGCATCGCCACCGATCAGCATGAATAAACGGAACAGCACCACACTGGTGAACAGCTGCAGGAAGCTATGGGCGCTGTCCATCAACAGCCCCAGCAGCGGCGCCGGGTTGGGATACGCCGCCACGCTGGCGCCTTTGAGCAGCCACAACGGCGTCATCACGCACAGCAGGCACACCAGGATCCGCCAGAAATGCCCACGGGTCAGGCGCAGACTTTCCTTCATCGCCTCCAGCGCCGGCATGCCGCGCAGCACCAGCAGGTATTCGGCAAACGCCAGCACCACCATCAGCCACAGGCCCGGCAGGAAATACAGCGACAAGCCGAGCAAAATCAGCAGGGTGCTCATGGCTGTCAGCAGGGCAAAACGCGGCCACAGGGTCAGGGCCATTGCCCACACATCCTTGGTGCGCGGCGACTCGCCCCGAGTGCGGGCATCGAGAAACAGGATCAAGGCGCCGGTGTACAGCGGGTACACCAATAAACCCACGACCACGCTGTAACCGGGAAACGCA
This sequence comes from Pseudomonas poae, assembly GCA_028869255.1. Taxonomy (NCBI): domain Bacteria; kingdom Pseudomonadati; phylum Pseudomonadota; class Gammaproteobacteria; order Pseudomonadales; family Pseudomonadaceae; genus Pseudomonas; species Pseudomonas poae. The sequence continues at coordinate 6,630,171 of CP110972.1, forward strand.
TCGGCGCCCAGCGTGTGGTCCAGAATCTGTTGCAGCAGGGCCTCGAGGATCACCAACGGCAGGCACAGCTGAACGATGGCGCCCAGGTTATGCCGGGTAAAACGGAGGGAGTCGCGCAATACGTCTAACGGATTCATCAGGTTCATCGCAGCGTGGAAACAAGGGCGACACTTTAACCGATCACGGTCGGGGAGGCGCAAACGTAAACCTTGAGTAAAGACCATTGAAACAACTGGTAACAGCCCCATAACTAGGGCGTACCCAAGCCTGATTCCAGGCGGGACCAAGATTTCTACCGGCAATCTAACGAGGTCGCCATGAACAGCGAAGAGCAAACCCTGATCGATGGACTGTTTTCACGGTTGCAACAAGCCGAAACGGACTCAGCCCCCCGCGACGCCCAGGCCGAAGCGCGGATCAAGGAGCACATGACTCGCCAACCGGCCGCCGGGTACTACATGACCCAGTCGATTTTGGTGCAGGAACACGCGCTCAAGAGCCTCGACGCGCAGAACAAGCAGCAGGCGCAGCAGATTCAGCAATTGCAGGATGAACTGCAACGGGCCAAGTCCGCGCCACCGGCCCCGGCGAGCAGCGGCGGGTTTTTGTCGAGCATCTTTGGTGGCGGTTCCCGTGACCCGCAACCGGCGCAGAGCGCACCGTCCTCCTCGGGCGGCGGCTGGCGTGAACCGGCACGGCCCGGGTTTGGCCAGCCTGCGCCGCAGCAGCAGAATTACGCCGCGCCGCCACAGAATTACCAGCAACCACCCGCAGCCCCTGTGGGCAGCGGGTTCCTCGGCGGCGCGATGAAAACCGCGGCGGGCGTGGCGGGCGGCGTATTACTCGCCGAAGGCATCAGCAGCCTGTTCAACCACAACTCGCAGCAGCCGCAAGTCGTGGAAGAAATCATCCGCGAAGAGCCGGCGCCGGCCAGTGACAACAGCAACTGGGGCAACGACGACCAGAAATTTGCCGGCAATGACAGCTGGGGCAGCGACAACGCGTCCGACAGCTTCGCTGACAACGACTATTCCGACGATTCCTCCTCGTTCGGCGACGACGATTCCTTCGTCTGACACACCCAGGCCGGGGCGCTTCGTCGCCCCGGTCTGATTTTTCCCGGAAACTTTCTCGCGGCTGGCATACTGGCACCCTTTCCGGGCCCTGGCGCCTGGCTGTCATGAGGAAGTGCGGTGAAGAAAATTGCGGTGTTCGCCGATGTACAAAACCTCTATTACACCGTTCGCCAGGCCTATGGTTGCCACTTCAACTACGCCGCGCTGTGGGCGGATATCAGCTCACGCGGGCAGATCGTCGAGGCCTATGCCTATGCCATCGACCGCGGCGACAGCAAGCAGCAGCAGTTCCAGCAGATCCTGCGCAACCTGGGATTCACGGTAAAACTCAAGCCGTATATCCAGCGCAGTGACGGCTCGGCCAAGGGTGACTGGGACGTGGGCATCACCATCGACATCATGGACGCCGCCGCCAATGTCGACGAAGTGGTGCTGGCCTCCGGCGACGGTGACTTCGACATGCTGCTCGACCGCATCATCCACAAGCATGGCGTCGAAGCTGTGGCCTATGGTGTGCCGGGGCTGACGGCCAACTCGTTGATACGCGCCGCCAGCCGTTATGTGCCGATCGAAGGCGCGTTGCTGCTCAAATAAATGTTTAGACGGAGTTGGAACAGGTTTGGAACGTATAGCGGTCATCGACTTTGAAACCACCGGCATCACCCCGAGCAGCCACTGCCGGGCCACGGAAATCGCCGTGGTTATCCTCGAACGTGGCCAGATCGTGGACCGCTACCAGAGCCTGATGAACGCCGGTGTACGCGTGCCGGGCTTTATCGAGCAACTCACCGGCATCAGCAACGCGATGCTGCGCAGCGCGCCGCCGGCCGAGCGGGTGATGAACGAAGTCAATGAATTCGTCGGCACCACACCACTGCTGGCGCACAACGCCGCGTTCGACCAGAAGTTCTGGGACTTCGAACTGGGCCTGATCCGCCGCACCCGCCTGCAAAAATTCGCCTGCTCCTTGCTGCTGGCCCGCCGCCTGATGCCGGCTGCGCCGAACCACAAACTTGGCACCCTCAACAGCTACGCCCAGCTGCCCCACACCGGCAAGGCTCACCGAGCGATGGCGGATGCGGAAATGGCCGCCAACCTCACAGCGCACCTGGCCAAGGAACTGCGCGGCACGCATGGCTTGCGCGAACTGTCCCATGACCTGCTGTGCACCTTGCAGAAAGTGCCAGCGGCGAAGGTCAATGAGCACCTGAAGAAACATCGCGGTTTCTGAGCCCAACACAAAATCGAGTGGATATCGCTCTGCTGAGCGAGCTGTTTGTGGCGAGCGGGCTTGCCCGCGTTGGGTTGCGAAGCAGCCCCAAAACCTGACAACCCGTTCTTACTGAAAAAAACGCGGCGCCCTGATTGGGGCCGCTGCGCAGCCCAACGCGGGCAAACCCGCTCGCCACAAAAGCCCATTTACCATAAAACTTGGTTCGTCAGCCTATCGAGGCTGCACACACTCCAACGCCCGATCCACCACCTCTTTCGCCATCCCCACCAAATGCATCACCGCCCGCTGCTGCACATTCATTGCCCCAGCCGAAGCTCTCGGAAACGTCCTAGAATTGCAATTTTGCACGAGATATTTAATCTCGGCTGGTTGCTGGCGAAAGGAATAGGGACGATGAGAACCGAAATCAGCGAAAAGGTGATTCAGCTGTTCGTCGATATCATCGGCTTTATCGACCGCAGCCAAGTCACGGAGCAAACGGACTTCATCCATGACTTCAAGATCATTGATGACGATTTGACCTGCTTCGTCATGCAGATCAAGTGGCAGTTCAACCTGCGTGCGACTCAGGAGGATTGGGATCACATCACAACCATCAAGCAGGTTGTCGATTTGATTGTTCAGCGCTCATCTCTGCGTTGAAGCAACTGACGCCGTCGCAGGCACGCCAGCTCCCACAGTTGATTGCATCCAGACCTGGCGACGCGCTCAACTGTGGGAGCTGGCTTGCCTGCGATAGCGATTGTTCAGCCACCACTTTTCCCATTCCCCTCCAACTGCCCCAACGGCACCCGCCGCTCTATCGCGCTCGACAAAATAATCGAGGTCTTGCTGAAGCCGAACTTCGCGATCCGGTTGATCAAGTTCTCCAACTCCGGCATCGAGCCCACCGCCGCTTGCATGATCACGCACGGGTCGCCGGTTACCCGGTGGCATTCGGTCAGTTCGGGAATCTCGGCCAACGCGTCGTAGACCTTCTGGCTGCCGTGGTTGGTCAGCCTCAGTTCGATCACGCATTGAATCGGTAAACCCACTTTGGACATGTCGACTTTGGCCTGATAACCGGTGATCACCCCGCTGGCTTCGAGCTTGGCCACGCGTTCGGCCACGGCGGGGGCGGAGAGGTTTACGGTGCGGGCCAGTTGCGCGTAGGAGGCGCGGCCGTCTTCGAGCAGGGCGCTGAGGAGCATGCGGTCGTATTTGTCCATGATAAGGCTCCATTGGCGGGTGGGTTTCGAAAGCACGGGTTATAGCCTTCATAACCATGGTTTGAAAAGTGTACTGGCGCTTTAAACAGGTTTTGTAACTTATGTTTAAAGACCTGCCTTTTTAGAATAAGCATCTCTTATATCTGCCTTAGAGCCGCCCAATGCCTGGCCCACGTCGCTTCCCTTTACCGTTGATCGCCGCCTTTTTTGCGCTGTATGTGATCTGGGGGTCTACCTACTTGGTGATCCGCATCGGCGTGGAGTACTGGCCGCCGCTGATGTTGGGCGGGATTCGCTTTTTGGTGGCTGGGGCGGCGATGTATGGCTTTTTGCGCTGGCGCGGGGCGCCGGCGCCGACGTGGGAGCAGTGGAAGGCGGCCGCCAAGATTGGGGTTTTGCTGCTGACCTTCGGCAATGGCGGGGTCACACTGGCTGAGCACTCGGGGGTGTCGTCGGGTGTTGCGGCACTGGCCGTGGCGACCGTGCCGTTGTTTACCCTGCTTTGTGGGTATTTCTGGGGGGCACGTAATACTCGTCTGGAATGGGCCGGGGTGGTCCTGGGGATGCTCGGCATCGCCATGCTGAACATGGGCAGCACCCTGCAATCGAGCCCTACGGGCGCCGCGTTGCTGTTATTTGCTGCCGCTTCGTGGGCCTTTGGTTCGGTGTGGAGCCGGCGCCTGCCGCTGCCGCCGGGTGCCATGGCGAGTGCCGCGGAAATGCTGGTGGCCGGTGTCACGCTGTTGATCGCGAGCGCGCTCAGCGGTGAACGCCTGCAGGCCATGCCGCCGCTGGAAGGCTGGCTGGCCCTGGCTTACTTGGCCGTGTTCGGCTCGATTATCGCGTTCAATGCCTATATGTACCTGCTCAAGCATGTACGCCCGGCGGCGGCGACCAGCTACGCCTATGTCAACCCGGCGGTCGCGGTGTTGCTGGGGATTGTGTTTATCGGCGAGACCATCGGCCTGGAAGAAGCCCTGGCGATGCTGGTGATCATCAGCGCCGTGCTGCTGATCAGCCTGCCCCAGTGGCGTAAGCCCAAGCCGGAAATAAGGTAAACTGCGGCGCAATTGCGACTTGCGCTGAATTTTTCCTACGGTAAACACATGACTTTCGCCACACTTGGCCTGATCGAACCCTTGCTGCGCGCCCTTGAGACGCTTGGCTACCAGACCCCGACGCCGGTGCAGGCGCAAGCCATTCCGGCGGTGCTGGCCGGTCGCGACCTGATGGCCGCAGCCCAGACCGGCACCGGCAAAACTGCCGGTTTCGCCGTGCCGCTCCTGCAATTGCTGACCACCGAAGGGCCGAAAGTCGCCGCCAACTCTGCGCGTGCGCTGATCCTGTGCCCGACCCGCGAACTGGCCGAGCAGGTTCACGCCAGCGTCGCCGAGTACGCCCAGCACCTGCCGCTGACCACGTACGCGGTGTACGGCGGCGTGAGCATCAACCCGCAGATGATGAAGCTGCGCAAGGGCGTCGACATTTTGGTCGCCACGCCGGGCCGCCTGATCGACCTGTTCCGCCAGAACGCGCTGAAGCTCAATCAGCTGCAAACCCTGGTGCTGGATGAAGCCGACCGCATGCTCGACCTGGGCTTTTCCGAAGAGCTGGCGAACATCTACCGGATGTTGCCGAAAAAGCGCCAGACCCTGCTGTTCTCCGCGACCTTCTCCGATGAAATCCGCCTGCTGGCCGGGCAGATGCTCAATGACCCGCTGAGCATCGAAGTGAGCCCGCGCAACGTCGCCGCCAACACCGTGAAGCAATGGGTGGTGCCGGTGGACAAGAAGCGCAAGCCGGAGCTGTTTGTGCACCTGATGCGCAAAGGCCGCTGGAAGCAGGTGCTGGTGTTCGCCAAGACCCGTAACGGCGTGGATGCGCTGGTGGATAAGTTGCAGGGCCTGGGCATCAATGCCGATGGCATCCATGGCGACAAACCCCAGGCTACCCGCCAGCGTGCGCTGGACCGTTTCAAGTCGAGTGAAGTGCAGATCCTGGTGGCCACCGACGTGGCGGCCCGTGGCCTGGATATCGAAGACTTGCCGCTGGTGGTCAACTTTGACCTGCCGATTGTGGCCGAGGATTACATCCACCGTATCGGCCGTACCGGGCGTGCAGGCAACACCGGTGAGGCGATTTCCCTGGTGTGTGCCGATGAAGTGAACATGCTGTCGGCCATCGAGATGCTCACGCGTCAGACCCTGACCCGCAAGATGGAGCCGGAATTCGAGCCGGAACACCGCGTGCCGGACACCGATGCCAGTGGACAGGTGGTGAAGAAGCCGAAAAAGCCGAAGAAGCCTAAATCATCCGGTGGTGGCGGTAAGCGCAACCTGGGTAAGTGGGTGGACAGTGGCGAAGTGACGCCGGCGGAGCCTTCGATCAAGCCGGTGCGTAAAGTGCCTGTTTTCAACACCGGGCCGCGTAAGAAGAAGTGATTTTTTGGCGTTGCTGATTGCCTCTTCGCGAGCAAGCCCGCTCCCACATTTTGAACTGTGAATACATTCAAAATGTGGGAGCGGGCTTGCTCGCGAAGGCGGATTTTAATTCATCGCAAGGCTCAGCGCTTGAGCCACTCCAGCATGCCGCGCCCAGCCGCTATGCCACTGGCAAAGCATCCGGTCAGCAAATACCCGCCTGTCGGCGCTTCCCAATCCAGCATCTCCCCCGCACAAAACACCCCCGGCAACTGCTTGAGCATCAAGCGCTCATCCAGCGCCTCAAACGGCACGCCGCCGGCGGTGCTGATCGCCTCATCCATCGGCCGTGTCTTCACCAATGTCAGTGGCAGCGCCTTGATAGCCACCGCCAATTGCGCCGGATCATTGAAGTGCTCCGCCGGTGCCAGCTCGCGCAGCAGCGCGGCCTTGACCCCATCCAATCCCAACTGACTGTGCAAATGCTTGCTCATCGAGCGCGAGCCGCGGGGTTTGGCCAACGCCGCCTGGACCTTGTCCAGCGGCTTGCTGGGCAGCAGGTCGATGTGCACGGTGGCCGCGCAATCGCGGTTGATCGCTTCACGGATGGGCGCCGACAACGCGTAGATCAAGCTGCCTTCGATCCCCGTAGCGGTGACCACGCATTCGCCCAAGCGTGGCGTGTCATCCCCTAGCCCGATGGCGACGTTTTTCAGCGGCGCGCCGGCGAATTTGCTGACCATCAATTCGCTCCAGGCCGACACCTCAAAGCCACAATTGCTCGGCTGCAACGGCATGCAGGGCACGCCGCGGTCTTCCAGCAACGTGCGCCAGGCGCCGTCAGACCCCAGGCGCGACCAGCTGCCCCCGCCAAGGGCCAGCAGCACCGCGTCGCTGTGGATAGTTTTTTCGCCGTCCGGGCTGTGGATAAGTAAATCGCCCTCAGCATTCCAGCCCAGCCAACGATGCCGGGTGTGGATAACCACGCCCTGGTCGCGCAGGCGCTTGAGCCAGGCGCGCAGCAGCGGCGCGGCCTTCATGTCGGTAGGAAACACCCGGCCGGAGCTGCCGACAAAGGTCTGGATGCCCAGGCCATGAATCCACTCGCACAACGCCTCGGCGCCGAACGCCCGTAGCAGCGGTGCCATGTGCGGTGCACGTTCGGCATAACGCGACAGGAACGTCGGGTACGCCTCGGAGTGGGTGATGTTCATGCCGCCCACACCGGCCAGCAGGAATTTGCGCCCCACGGAAGGCATGCCGTCATACAGGTCGACCCGCACGCCCGCTTGGCTCAAGACTTCGGCGGCCATCAGCCCGGCGGGGCCGCCGCCGATAATAGTGACGTGTCGAGGGGGTGTCAGGGGCATGGGCAAGGCTACGGTCATTTGAATAGGCCGCACATTCTACCCGAGCTCGACGCACGTGCCTGATCAAAAAATGTACAGCATGACGCAGGCTATGCGGTTATTGGCCTACAGCCCCTTACGCTCAAGTTATCCACAGGCCGTTCCACAGGCATTGTGGGTAAAGGCCACATTTCAATGACAACCTGATGACGTCCACACCCGCTGGGCGCTGTGGTGCAGGATGCCGTGGCGGCGGGCCAGGGCAGGGCGGTCCTTGCTGTAGCCGCCGCCGATCACGCCCATCACCGGGATATCACGGCCCAGGCAGTGGCGCATCACGCTTTCATCACGGGCGGCTACGCCTGCGTCTGTCAGCTTGAGGTAGCCGAGGGCGTCATCTTTATGCACATCGACGCCGGCGTCGTACAGCACCAGGTCGGGCTGATACAGCGGCAGCAGGTAGTTGAGGGCGTCGTCCACTACCTTGAGGTAGTCGGCATCGCCCATGCCCATGGGCAGCGGGATGTCCCAGTCGCTCTGGGCCTTGCGTGCCGGGAAGTTTTTTTCGCAGTGCAGCGACACGGTGATCGCGTCCGGTGTGTGGTGCAGGATGCGCGCAGTGCCGTCGCCCTGGTGCACGTCGCAGTCGAAGATCAGCACCCGGTTGACCCGGCCGCTGGCCAGCAGGTAGTGGCTGATTACCGCCAGGTCATTGAAGATGCAAAAGCCCGCCGGGTAATCGTAATGGGCGTGATGAGTGCCGCCCGCCAGGTGGCAGGCCAGGCCGTGTTCCAGCGCCTGCTCGGCCGCGAGGATCGAGCCGCCGACCGCCCGCACGGTGCGCCGCGCCAGCGCTTCGCTCCAGGGCAGGCCAAGGCGCCGTTGGTCTTCGCGGGACAACTCGCCGCTCATGTAGCGTTCGATATACCCAGGTTCATGGGCCAGGGCCAGAATCTCTGCGGGGCACAGGTCCGGGCGCAGCAATTGGCGGTCCTGGGTCAGGCCGCTGTCCACCAGGTGGTCACGCAACAGGCGGAACTTGTCCATGGGGAACCGGTGGTCCGCCGGGAACTCGGGGCTGTAGTCATCGTGGTAGATCAATGGCAAAGGCATGGGATTTTCTTGCGGGAACCTGCGACGGATCTTAACAGCGCTGTACACTCGCGCACACGCATACGGCAAGGGAGGGGACCCATGGAGCCGATACTTGAATTGGAAAGCGCACGCTTGGTGCTGCGTCAATGGCGCGACACTGACTTGGCGGGTTTTGCCGCCATGTGCGCCGACCCGCAGGTGATGCGCTATTTCCCGGCCAAATTGAGCCACCTGGAAAGCGCCGCCTTGATTGGGCGGATTCGCGGGCATTTTGCCGAATACGGCTTTGGCTTCTGGGCCTTGCAGCGCAAGGACACCGGTGAATTTATCGGCCTGACCGGGCTGCAAAATGTCAGCTTTGAAGCAGGCTTTACCCCTGCGGTGGAAATCGGCTGGCGCCTGGCCCGCGAGCATTGGGGCCTGGGCTATGCCAGCGAGGCGGCCTGGACCGCACTGCGTTGCGGCTTCGACCGTTTGCAGCTGGATGAAATTGTGGCGTTCACCACTGAAGCCAATCTGCCATCACAAAAAGTCATGCAGGCCATCGGTATGCATTACGATCCCCAGGCAGATTTTGAACACCCCAAGGTCGCAGCCGATGACCCGCTGCGCCCTCACGTTTTGTACCGCATCACCCGCGCCCAATGGTTGGACACGCTGCACGGATAAGCAGCCCGGAATGCCCTCTTGTATGTAGTAGGAGTTGCTCTATGAGCCAAGTATTGGAAGATCTGGTGGACTTGCTGACCCTGGAGCCGATTGAGGAAAACCTCTTTCGCGGCCGCAGCCAGGACCTGGGTTTTCGTCAGCTGTTCGGCGGCCAGGTGCTCGGCCAGTCGTTGTCGGCTGCCAGCCAGACCGTAGAAGAAGCCCGGCACGTGCATTCCCTGCATGGTTATTTCCTGCGTCCCGGCGATGCCGCCTTGCCGGTGGTGTATTCGGTGGACCGTGTGCGTGACGGCGGCAGTTTCAGCACCCGTCGGGTTACGGCCATCCAGAAGGGCCACCCGATCTTCACCTGCACCACGTCGTTCCAATATGACGAAGAAGGCTTCGAGCACCAGACCACCATGCCCGTGGTGGTTGGTCCGGAGAACCTGCCGTCGGAGCTGGAACTGACCCAGCAGCGCGCGCACCTGATTCCCGAGCATATGCGCGACAAGCTGCTGTGCCCCAAGCCGATCGAAGTACGCCCGGTGACCGAGAAAGACCCGTTCAACCCGCAGCCGTCCGACCCGGTCAGGTACGTGTGGTTTCGTGCCGACGGCGCCCTGGCCGATACGCCGGCGCTGCATAAATACCTGTTGGCCTATGCTTCGGACTTTGGCTTGCTGACCACCTCGATGCTGCCCCATGGCAAGAGCGTGTGGCAGAAAGACATGCAGGTCGCCAGCCTCGACCACGCGCTGTGGTTCCACGCCGACCTGCGTGCCGATGACTGGTTGCTCTACGCCATGGACAGTCCGTGGGCCGGCAATTCCCGCGGGTTCTCCCGTGGCAGCGTGTACAACCGCGCCGGGCAACTGGTGGCCTCGGTGACCCAGGAAGGGTTGATTCGCCATCGCAAGGACTGGGCATGAGCCTCACGGACGTTAAGCACTGGGTGTTCGACATGGACGGCACCCTCACGGTGGCGGTGCATGATTTTGCCGCTATTCGCGTGGCGCTGGAGATTCCACCCGAAGACGACATCCTCACCCACATCGGCGCCTTGCCGACGGAGGTTGCGGCGGCCAAACACGCCTGGTTGCTGGAGCATGAGCGCGAGCTGGCGCTGGGTTCCGTCGCGGCAGAGGGTGCGGTGGAGTTGGTGCGCGAGCTGGCCGGGCGCGGTTATCGCCTGGGCATTTTGACCCGCAATGCGCGGGAGCTGGCGCATATCACCCTGCAGGCGATTGGGCTGGCGGACTGCTTTGCCACAGAAGATGTGCTGGGGCGCGACGATGCGCCGCCCAAGCCCGACCCGGGTGGTTTGCTGAAACTGGCGGCTGCCTGGCGCGTGGCGCCCAGCGAGATGGTGATGGTGGGGGATTACCGCTTTGACCTGGATTGCGGTCGGGCGGCGGGGGCCCGGACGGTGTTGGTGAACCTGCCGGAGAACCCGTGGCCGGAGTTGGCGGATTGGCATGCTGAAGATTGCGCGGCGCTGCGCCGGATGATCTAGCCCAGGCACTGAAGCTCAAATGTGGGAGCTGGCAAGCCAGCTCCCACATTTTGATCGGGTTTGTGCAGGGATTACTTCCCGAACAGTACCTTCTCGCCTTCAGGCGAAGTAAACATCCCATCCCCGTTATGCCCAACCCCCGGCACGTCTACCAGCTTATGGCCCAGCTGCGGATGACGCTGCTTGAGGTAGTCAAAATAGTTGTGCCCGCGAATCAGGCGATACGCGCCCTGGGTCTCGGCTGCGCAGCTTTTGTCCAGCGCCGGGTGGTTCGGGTCGGTGTCTTGCTGGCCCAGCAGGTAGGTGATGTTGCGTGATACATAAGCCTGCTCAAGCTGCTCGGCGCTCTGGCCCTTGGCGTAGGCCGGCAGATTTTGCATGCCGTATTTCCAGTCGTTGAAGCCGGGGCAACTGGCGGTGTCGAACTTCACCGGGCGCTGGGGGCTGAAGTACGCGTAGGACGATGGGTTGGCCACCACATAGCGCAGGCTGATGCCTTCGGTTTGCAGCATCGGGTGGTCGTGGCCGGTGAGGGCGAAACGCTGCACTACCTGGCCACCACCGGAGTGCCCGGCGACCACGATTTCTTTCAGCGCCGGGAACAGTTTGCGGTTGCCCAGGTGCTTGATGATCTGGTCCAGAGCACCGTAGGAACTGACCTGGCCGGGGCCGATGGAGGGCTCGCCGGCCATCCAGTCATCGGCTTTCCAGCGCAGCAGTTGGTTGTCCAGGTGGTCGCGTTTTACGTCCGATTCGTCGAGAAATTGCGGCGCAATGACCAGGGTGCTGCCACCCACCCCGGCGTCTTCAGCAGCGTGCTCGCCACTTTCCAGGTAGGTCATCGCATTGCGCAGGCGGCCATGCACGATGATCAATGCGCGCGTGACCTGCGGCAGCGGCTGGCGCCAATCCTGGCTCAGGCCCAGGCTGAGGTCACCGGCATCCAGGTGAAAACGATCGGGGCTGACCACCTTGACGCCATGTTCTTTCTCGGCCGCCCAGGTGGTGGTGGAACAGGTAATCAACACGCCCAACAGCAATCCCAATCGTTTATTCATTTAAAGACTCTTGGCGGTAAAAGTGTCGCATTGAGTGATCTGGCCCTGGGCGAAGCCGGTCTTGAACCAGCGAACCCGCTGCGCCGAGGTGCCGTGGGTAAACGAGTCCGGCACGACGCGCCCCTGACCCTGTTGCTGCAACCGGTCATCGCCAATGGCGTTGGCCGCATTCAGTGCTTCTTCTATGTCGCCGGGCTCCAGCCAGTTCAGGCGTTTTTGCGCCCGGTTGGCCCAGACCCCGGCGAAGCAATCGGCTTGCAGTTCCTGGCGTACCAACAGGCCGCCGTCGCCTTGCATCTGCCGGCCTTGCTGGCGTGCGGCCTGGATCTTGGCCGAGATGCCGAGCAGCGTCTGCACGTGGTGCCCGACTTCGTGGGCGATCACGTAGGCCTGGGCGAAGTCGCCGGCGGCCTTGAAGCGTTGGGACATTTCCCGGAAGAAATCCAGGTCCAGGTACACCTGCTGGTCGGCGGGGCAATAGAACGGGCCGCTGGCCGAGGTCGCGCCACCGCAGGCGGAATTCACCCGGCCACGGAACAGGATCAGTTTCGGGTTTTTGTAGGCCAACCCGTTTTCCTGGAACACCTGGCCCCAGGTGTCTTCGGTATCGCCCAGCACAGCCCGAACAAAATCGGCCTGCTCATCATTGGCCGGCGGCGCCTGGCGCGATTGCGTGCTGACCGAGGGCGCTTGCTCCATCTGGCCGGTCAATTGGCCGAGGATCTGCAGCGGGTCCTGGCCGGTCAGCCAGCCGATGCCGACAATCAGCACAATCGCCGTGAGGCTCAGGCCCTTGCCGCCACCAAAGCGCATGCCGCCACCACCGCTGTCATCGCGGGCATCCACCACGTTGTCGCTGCGTCGGCCTTTTTTCCATAGCATGTGGGCAATCCTCTCGTGTTCTTACCGTAATGGAGTATGGACGTTAATCGCGGCAGTAACCTTCGCCGGTATCGACGATCAGGCAGTCCTTTTTATCCGCCAGCCATTTCAAGCCGGTGGCTTCCCCATCGCCGGCGCGCAGCAGTTGCGGGCCGTCCGGGCGGGTGAAGGTGATGCCTTCTTCGTTGGCTTCACCCTGGAAGGTGCCGGAGTCATCGGCATCGAGGCCGTATTGCATGGTTAGAAGGTAGTGGCCACGGCCGATGCTGTCGTCCTTGGCGATGGTCAGGTGCAAACCCTCTACGCCAATCCATTTACCGACCCATTTATCGGTGGGCGGGGTTTCGGGCACCAGGGTGGCCTGTACGGAAGGCGGCGCGGGTTTTGGTGCGTCCTTGGGCTCCTGGTTACAGGCGGTCAGCAGCACAAGGGCAGAGAGAACAAAGAAGGTTTTTTTCATAGCGGCAGGGCCTTGGTCAAAAAGTGTGCAACGCGGGGGCTAAGGTGCTGCGTTGGACTCGAATCCCGTGATTTAGTGCGCTGTTCGCACGGTGTTTGGTTATGCTCTTGGGGCAGACGCATGCCCGGCTGCTAGATTACCGGGTTGAGTGCTACCTCGTTCAGCGTTCGGCGCGCCACGCAAGAGAATTCCATGACTGTCAGCACCCCCTTTCCGGCGTCAACCATACTTTCAAGGGCATCCTGCTGATTGTGCTGGCGACGTTCCTGTTCTCCAGCCATGACGCCTTGTCCAAATACCTGGCCGGGTTCTACCCGATCGTGATGGTGGTGTGGGCGCGGTACGTGGTGCATACCTTGCTGATGGCGGGGATTTTCCTGCCGCAATCGGGGTTGCGTGTGTTGCGCAGCAAGCGGCCCGGCATGCAGGTGATACGGGCGTTGTGCCTGCTGGGCACCAGCCTGTTTTTTACCACTGCGCTGCATTACATCCCTCTGGCTGAGGCCACGGCGGTGAACTTTCTTACGCCGATTCTGGTGACGGCGCTGTCGGTGCCGCTGCTCGGTGAGCACGTGACACGCGGTCAATGGCTGGCGGTGATCTGCGGGTTCATCGGCGTAATCATCATCATCCACCCCGGCGGTGAGCTATTCACCCCGGCAGTGCTGCTGCCGCTGTGTTCGGCGCTGTTCTTCTGCTTCTACCAACTGCTCACGCGCATCCTCAGCCGATACGACACCCCCACCACCAGCAACTTTTTCGCGGGGCTGTGTAATACCTTGGTGATGAGCGCGTTGGTGCCGTTCTTCTGGCAGGTTCCTACGCTATGGCACGGCGTGCTGATGCTGGCCTTGGGTGCGTGCGGGATGACCGCGCACTTTATGCTGACCCAGGCGTTCCGCTTTGCGGCGCCGGCCTTGCTGGCGCCGTTCGGCTATTGCCAGATAGTGTTTGCGGGGTTGTTGGGCTGGCTGGTGTTCAACCATACCCCCGATGTGACCACGGTGGTCGGCATCGGGGTGATCTGCATGAGCGGGCTGGCCGCTGCCTGGCAGCAGCGGCGTCGGTAAATTACACGTCTACCGTAGGAATCTTGCGCGGCGCCATGAAGTACATCCAGGTCAGCGCAATGAAGTACATCGCGGGGATCAAGGTGAACAACACGGTGTAGTTGTTGTTGGTCACCGTGAGGATATGCCCGACGATCTGGGTCATGAACATGCCGCCGATGGCTGCGCACATCCCGCCGAAGCCGAACACCGTGCTCATCATGTGCTTGGGCGTGTAGTCCATCACCAGGCTCCAGATATTGGCGGTCCAGGCCTGGTGCGCGCCGATGGCCAGGGAGATGGCAAACACCGCGACCCACAGCTGGCTGGAGCCGGCCGCCATGATCACGCCGACGATGCAGCAGGCGAACAGCAGCATCGACAGCAAACGCGCCTTGATCGAGTTCATCCCGCGGCCGATCAGGAACGACGACAGAATCCCCCCACCCACACTGCCGAAGTCGGCTGTCAGATAGATGATGATCAGCGGAATGCCCATTTGGGTCACGTTGATACCCAGGTTGTATTGCTGGTTCAGAAAGGGCGGCAGCCAGTACAGGTAGAACCAGAACACCGGCGCGGTCAGCGAGTAGGCGAGGGCGAAGGCCCAGGTGCCGCGCATGCGCAGAATGCGGCTGAACGGTACGCGGGGTTGTTCCGGCTCGACTTCCTGTTGCACGTAGTCCAGTTCGGATTGTTTAACGGTGGGGTGGTCTTCCGGGTTGTAGTACTTCAGGCCCCAGAACAGCAGCCAGATACCGCCCAGCGCGGACATGCACAGGAACGCCGCCTGCCAGCCCCACACATGCAGGATCAACGGCAACAGCATCGGCGTCATCATCGCGCCGACGTTGGTACCGGCGTTGAAGATACCGGTGGCTACCGCACGCTCGCCGGCGGGGAACCACAGGCGGGTGGTCTTGACGCAGGCCGGGTAGTTGGCGGCCTCGGTCAACCCGAGGATAAAGCGGCACACCATAAAGCCGACTGCCGAGGTGGCCAGTCCGTGGGCGCCGGTTGCCAGGCTCCACAGCAGCACCGCGCAGAAGAACACGCGCTTCACGCCGATCCGGTCGATCAGGCGGCCTTGCAGCACAAAGCCGATGGCGTAGCCGACCTGGAACCAGAAGTTGATGTTGGCGTAGTCCATCGCCGTCCAGCTCATCTCTTTGGCGAGGATCGGCTGCATCACGCCTAACGCGGCGCGATCGATGTAGTTGAGGGTGGTTGCGAAGAACACCAGGGCCAGCATGCCCCAGCGAGTTTTACCCACGGCCAGGGCGCCGCGAATTTTGCTGCCGATACCGGCATGCGGGGTGCCCGGGCGCGCGGCCAGGACGGAGTTTTGCGAAGGCATGAGGTCGTACCCGTTTTTTGAAATTTTTATGGTGTGTTCTGGGTCTTCTTTTCGGGTGTAGCTACGGAATCGATGGTGCGCAGTGCTTAAAAAATCGTCAATTCGCCAACGGCCATTGTGTTCGATAATCGCACTGAAAACTAACCGGTTCGTACATTTCAATTGCTGTGAACAGTTTAGCGGCCAATAATTTGCCGTAAATAAGACAGACCTCAAAACCGGGAGTCGCCCATGCAACGCTCTATTGCCACTGTTTCCTTGAGCGGAACCCTGCCGGAAAAGCTCGAAGCCATCGCGGCGGCGGGGTTTGATGGTGTAGAAATCTTCGAAAACGATCTGTTGTATTACGATGGCAGCCCACGGGAAGTTAGGCAGATGTGCGCCGACCTCGGTATCGCCATTACCCTGTTCCAGCCGTTTCGCGACTTTGAAGGCTGCCGCCGCGACCGCCTGGCGCGCAACCTGGAGCGGGCCGAGCGCAAGTTCGATTTGATGCAGGAACTGGGCACCGACCTGGTGCTGGTGTGCAGCAACGCTTCGGCCGATTGCGTGGGTAATGAACGTATTTTGCTGGATGACTTGAGCCTGCTGGCCGAACACGCCGGCCGTCGCGGCCTGCGCATCGGTTATGAAGCACTGGCCTGGGGCAAGCATGTGAACACCTGGCAGCAGGTGTGGAACCTGGTGCGCCAGGTCGATCACCCGAGTCTCGGCGTGTTGCTCGACAGCTTCCACACCCTGTCGCTCAAGGGCGATCCGAGTGCCATCGCCGAAATCCCCGGCGACAAGATCTTCTTCGTGCAAATGGCCGACGCGCCGATCCTGGCCATGGATGTGCTGGAGTGGAGCCGACATTTTCGCTGCTTCCCCGGCCAAGGCGAATTCGACCTCGCGGGGTTCCTGGCGCCGATCATCAAGAGTGGCTACACCGGGCCGTTGTCCCTGGAGATTTTCAACGATGGTTTCCGCGCCGCGCCGACCCGCGCAAATGCGGCGGATGGCTTGCGCTCCTTGCTGTACCTGGAGGAGAAAACCCGCCAGCGTCTGGCGCAGGAACAGCCTGCCACGCCGGTCGATATCCTCTTCGAAACCCCGGCTGCCAGCGACTATGACGGCATCGAATTCCTAGAGTTTGCGGTGGATGAAAACCTCGGCGCCAAGCTCACCCACTGGCTGGAACGCCTGGGTTTCGTCAAGGCTGGGCAGCACCGCTCCAAGAGCGTGAGCCTGTTGCGTCAGGGCGATATCAACCTGATCCTCAACTGTGAGCCCTATTCTTTCGCGCATAACTTTTTCGAGGCCCATGGGCCGTCGTTGTGCGCCACGGCAATTCGGGTCAAGGACAGCGCCAAGGCACTGGAGCGGGCGGTGGCCTACAAGGGGCAGCCCTATCGCGGCCTGGTCGGGCCCAACGAGCTGGAACTGGCGGCGGTGCGAGCGCCGGACGGCAGCCTGATTTACCTGGTGGACCCTTCCGAGGGCTCGTTGTACGACACCGACTTCAACCTGCAGCCCGCCTCGGCCTCCAGCGGCGGCTTGCTGCGCATCGACCATATGGCGATGGCCTTGCCAGCCGACAGCCTCGACAGCTGGGTGTTGTTCTACAAGAGCCTGCTGGATTTCGAAGCCGATGACGAAGTGGTGCTGCCCGACCCCTATGGCCTGGTGAAAAGCCGCGCATTGCGCAGCCGTTGCAGCTCGATCCGCCTGCCGCTGAATATCTCCGAGAACCGCAACACCGCGATTTCCCACGCGCTGTCGAGCTATCGCGGCTCAGGCGTGCACCACATTGCCTTCGATTGTGCGGATATTTTCGCCGAGGTCAGCCGTGCCAAAGAGGCGGGTGTGCCGTTGCTGGATATCCCGCTGAACTACTACGACGACCTGGCGGCGCGCTTTGATTTCGACGACGAGTTCCTCAGCGAACTGGCGTACTACAACGTGCTGTACGACCGTGACGCCCAGGGCGGTGAGTTGTTTCACGTGTACACCGAACCGTTCGAAGGGCGGTTTTTTTTCGAGATCATCCAGCGCAAAAACGGCTACGCCGGCTACGGCGCGGCCAACGTGGCGGTGCGTCTGGCGGCGATGGCCAAGTCGCGCAGCGGCGCGGCGCGCCAGGCGCGGTTGTGACCGCGGGCCAGGTGCTTCCTTCGGGGAGCGCCGCGGCCCATAATCACCGCCTGCATAACAATGGCCGTGAGCGCACCATGACCTCGAGTCCCGAACTCCCCGCAGTGTCAGAAGCACCGCGCAAGAGTCGTAAGAACAACCCGGAAAAGACCCGCGAAAACATCCTCCAGGAAGCTGTCGTCGAGTTTGTTCAGCAGGGCCTGTCCGGGGCTCGCGTGGATGCGATCGCCGAGCGCATCCACACCTCCAAACGCATGATCTATTACTACTTCGGCAGCAAGGAGCAGTTGTACGTCGAGGTGCTGGAGAAGCTCTACGGCGATATCCGCAACACCGAAACCCGCATGAACCTCACCGCCCTGGAACCGCGTGAAGCGATCCGCCGGCTGGTGGAATTCACCTTTGATCACCACGATCAGAATGTGGACTTCGTGCGCATCGTCAGCATCGAAAATATCCACAACGCCGAATACGTGAAACGCTCGGATTCGATCAAGGCAATGAACAGCAATATCCTCGAAGCACTGGGCGCGACCTTGCGCCGGGGGGCCGAGATGGGGTTGTTTCGTGAAGGGCTGGAGCCGCTGGACGTGCACCTGCTGATCAACTCATTCAGCTTTTACCGGGTGTCCAACCGCCATACGTTCAGTGAGATTTTTCAGATCGAGCTGTCGGATGAGGCAGTTAAACAGCGGCATCGGGAAATGATTTGTGAGTCGGTGATGCGCTACCTGCAAGCTTGAGCCCAGACTGTTCTGAGGGGGTAAATGCAATCAATGTGGGAGCCGGGCTTGCCCGCGATAGCAGTGCTGGCTGACCCACCGCCATCGCAGGCAAGCCAGCTCCCACCTTCTTCAGTGAGTCAGGTGTTCATGCTCTGGAAGTGCGCCAGCATGCGCTGCGCATCCGGCACCTCGCCGCTGAACAACTCAAACGCCTTCACCGCCTGGAACACTGCCATGTTGCCGCCATCCAGGGTGCGGCAGCCCAAGGCGCGGGCATCGCGCAGCAGTTGGGTTTCCAGCGGGAAATAGACGATTTCCGCCACCCACAATTCAGCGCGCAACAGGGCGGCCGGCACCGGTGTGCCCGGTAGCTTGGCCATGCCCATCGGCGTTGTGTTGACTAAGCCATCTGCCTCGGCCATGGCGTTTTCCAAGTGACTGCCGGCTTGGGCGCGACCGCTGCCGAAACGCTGCGTGAGGTTATCCACAAGGTCGCGGGCGCGGGCCATGTCCACGTCGAAAATACTCAGTTGCTCCACACCCTCAGCCAGCAGCGCATGCGCCACTGCCGCGCCAGCGCCGCCGGCGCCCATCTGCACCACGCGTCGGCGCGGCACGTCATTCAAGTTGCGCCGGAAACCTTCGGCAAAGCCCAGGCAATCGGTGTTGTGGCCAATGCGTTTGCCACCCTTGAACACTACCGTGTTGACCGCGCCGATGCCCCGCGCCTCGTCAGACAATTCATCCAGCAGTGGCAGGATCGCCTGCTTGCACGGGTAGGTAATGTTCAGCCCGGTGAAGTGCATCAGCTCGGCGGCGTCCAGCAGGTCGGGCAGGGCGTTGATGTTGAGTTGCAGCGGTTCCAGGTCGATCAACCGGTACAGGTAGCGCAAACCCTGAGCATCGCCTTCCTGTTCGTGCAGGGCCGGCGTGCGGGAGCCCTGAATACCGGCGCCGATCAGGCCGGCGAGGATGCGCGGTTTCATCGGCTCGACCCCTTCAGCAACTGGCTGAAATGCTCCAGGGCCAGGTGGTAACCATGGCTGCCGAAACCTGCGAGCACTGCCTTGGCGATTGGCGACACAAACGAGTGATGTCGAAACGCCTCCCGCGCATGCACGTTGGATAAATGCACCTCGATCACCGGCACTTCACTGGCCACCAGCGCGTCGCGGATCGCCACCGACGTGTGGGTCCAGGCCGCCGGGTTGATCACGATACCGGCGCAACGGCCGCGCGCACCGTGGACCCAATCCAGCAGCTCGCCTTCGTGGTTGGTCTGGCGAAATTCGATTTTCAGCCCCAATTGATCAGCGCTGCGGCCGCACAGAGCGGCGACGTCAGCCAGGGTTTCATGACCATAGGTGGCGGGTTCGCGGGTGCCGAGCAGGTTGAGGTTGGGGCCGTTCAGCACCAGCACGATAGGCGGCATAAGAGGCGTCTCCACAGTTATTGTTGGTTGTGGAGATAAAATGTACTGGATGGTTAATTTGGTCAATTGATGGCCGCGTATCTGTTCGATTATCGAACTGTTAATTATCTTTGCGCCATGCGTGGTTACAAGACCGCATTCGACGCCTCTTTTGCCGCTACTAATCTGTGAATCACCGATTGTCGGGCTGCACCAGGAAAAGTGTTACCTGGCAGAAAATAACCTAACGGATGGGTTACGATGAAAGTAGGGGCATACAAAGGGTTTGTGATTTCGGTGTTTCTCAGGGATGAACACTGTCCTCCGCATGTTCACGTCAGGGGCAAGGAGTGGGATGCGCGCTTTCGTTTCAGTTTTCTGGATGGGCATGTCGAGTTGTGGGATGTGGACCCTGAACGCAGACGACCACCGACAGCGGTTCTGGAGGCAATACGCGGCGCGATAATGCAGCGGCATTACCTGGCGCGGGCGCGCAGGATCTGGTGGGAAAACCTGCAAACGGTTTGCCTGGACAATCATTCCTGGGATTGGGAAACCGCAGAGGTTTTGCCTGGGTTGATCATTCAGCGCGGTGTTTATGTGATCGCACGCGCCCGACACGATGTCGCGGGGCAGAAAACAATTTTGAATCTGGTCAGGGCGCCGGGTTTTGTGGAGATCGATTTATGAAACAAATCGTAAAGGCCAAAGTTTTACCCTACGTAGCGCTCACTGAGGCTGATGTGGACAAGGCAATTGCCCGTGGGCGCAAATTGAAGCGTCTGCACGCCAACGCCAGCAATGTGCGTTACGAAGACGGCTGCATCTCTATTGGTTTCAGCGATGGCAGCCGCATCATGCTGCCGGTGGCGGGCCTGCCGGAGTTCGAAGGGTTTTCGTCAGAGGATTTTCAGCTGTTGGAAGTCGGCTTTGGCGGCAAGGCACTGTGCTGTGAGGCCCGGGATCTGGATGTATCAATCACCGGCCTGATCGCCACAAGCCAACCCTTGATGGACTTGGCGGCGAGCCTGGTAGCGTCGCGCAACGGCCGCAAGAGCAGCGCCGCCAAATCCGCCGCCGCCCGAGCCAATGGCAAGAAGGGCGGGCGGCCGCGCAAGAAGGACGAGGAGGGCGTTGAATTACCGCCGGGTCAATAACACCCCGGACTCCATATGGTGCGTCCACGGGAACTGGTCAAACATCGCACATCGGGTGATGCGGTGCGTGTCATGCAGTTGCGCAATGTTCGCCGCCAACGTTTCCGGATTGCAGGAGATGTACAGGATGTTGTCGAAGCGCCGGGTCAGTTCGCAGGTGTCCGGGTCCATGCCGGCGCGGGGCGGGTCGACGAACACACTGCCGAATTCGTAGCTTTTCAGGTCAATGCCGTGCAAACGACGGAACGGGCGCACTTCGTTGAGCGCTTCGGTGAGTTCTTCGGCAGACAAGCGCACCAGCGTGACGTTATCCACCGCGTTTTCATCGAGGTTGCTCAAGGCCGCGTTCACCGAGGTTTTGCTGATCTCGGTGGCCAGCACTTTGCGCACACGCGTCGCCAGGGGCAGGGTGAAGTTGCCGTTGCCGCAGTACAGCTCCAGCAGATCATCCGGGCGATCGCCCAGGGCTTCGTACGCCCAGTTCAACATCTTCTGGTTCACCGTGCCGTTGGGCTGGGTGAATGCGCCTTCGGGTTGGCGGTAGCTGAACGTACGCCCGCCCACCTCGAGTTTTTCCACCACGTAGTCATGGCCGATCACATCGCGCTTGCCCTTGGAGCGGCCGATGATGCTCACATTCAGGTCGGCCGCCAGTTGGTTCGCCGCGGTGTGCCAGTGCTCATCCAGCGGGCGGTGATAGCACAGGGTGATCATCGCGTCGCCGGCCAGGGTGGTGAGGAACTCCACCTGGAACAGCTTGTGGCTCAGGGCGGCGCTCGCTTGCCAGGCGGCCTTGAGTTGCGGCATCAACTGGTTGATGCGCTGGCTGGCAATCGGGAATTCTTCGATCAGGATCGGCGTGCGCTTGTCGTCCTGGGAGAACATTGCGTAGTGGCGCTCGCCGCCTTCGCGCCACAGGCGGAACTCCGCCCGCAGGCGGAAGTGCTGCAGCGGCGAATCGAAGACCTGCGGCTCGGGCGCATCGAACGGTGCCAGCAGGTCACGCAAGCGCGTGACCTTGTCTTGCAGTTGAGCGGTGTAGTGTGCGGCGTCAAAAGTCATGCGTTGAACCAGCCCAGCTTGATCACAAACAGAATCGACAGAATCACCAGGGCCGGGTTCAGCTCACGGTAGCGGCCCGAAAGCAGCTTGATGGCGGTCCAGGCGATGAAACCGAAGGCGATGCCGTTGGCGATGGAGTAAGTGAAAGGCATCGCCAGGGCGGTGATCACCACCGGCGCTGCAACGGTAATGTCGTCCCAGTCGATTTCCGCCAGGCCCGAGGTCATCAGCACCGCCACGAACAGCAGCGCCGGCGCGGTGGCGAAGGCCGGAACGCTGGCGGCCAATGGCGAGAAGAACAGCGCCAGCAGGAACAGGATCGCCACCACGATGGCGGTCAAACCGGTACGGCCGCCGGCGCTCACGCCCGCCGCGGATTCGATGTAGCTGGTGGTGGTCGACGTTCCCAGCAGCGAACCGGCCATGGCGGCGGTGCTGTCGGCGATCAGCGCACGGCCCATTTTCGGCATATGGCCGTCTTTGCCCATCAGGCCGGCACGCTTGGCGACGCCGATCAGGGTGCCGGAGTTGTCGAACAGGTCCACGAACAGGAACGCGAAAATGACGCTGACCAAGCCGATGTCCAGCGCGCCTTTGATATCCAGCTGCAGGAAGGTCGGGGCCAGGGACGGTGGCATCGAAATGACGCCGCCGAACTGGGTGACATTCAACAGGATCGAGACAATGGTCACCGCCAGAATGCCGATCAGCACCGCACCGCGTACGGCCAGGGCTTCAAGCGCAACGATGAGGATAAAACCAAAGGTGGCGAGGATCGGCTCGGGTTTTTTCAGGTCGCCCAAGCCCACCAGGGTGTTGGGGTTACCGACCACGATGCCGGCGTTGTGCAGCGCGATCAGCGCCAGGAACAGGCCGATACCGGCGGCAATCGCCGAGCGCAGGGGCAGCGGGATGCTGTTGATGATCCACTCACGGATACGGAAGATCGACAGCAGGAAAAACAACACCGCCGAAATGAATACCGCACCCAGCGCAACCTGCCAGGTGTGGCCCATGTGCAGCACTACGGTGTAGGTAAAGAAGGCATTGAGGCCCATGCCCGGCGCCAGGGCGATCGGGTAGTTGGCGATCAGGCCCATCACGGTCGAACCGATGGCGGCGGCCAGGCAGGTCGCGACGAACACCGCGCCCTTGTCCATGCCGGTCTCGCCGAGGATGCTCGGGTTCACGAACAGAATGTAGGCCATGGCCAGAAAGGTCGTGATACCCGCGAGGATCTCGGTGCGCACGTTGGTGTTGTGTGCCTTGAGTTGAAACAGCTTTTCCAGCATGCCGGCTCCCTGTGACGCTATTTTGCGTCGTTATTTGTTGACCTCTAAGTCAAAGCACAAACTGCGCCAAGCGCCTGTGGTTTCAGAGAGGATCGGAAAAAGCGGCGCATCATACCAGCAGCCGAGGCCATGTGGCGTATAGGCTGCGTATTCTGAAAGGTGGCCTTGAGGCATACTGCGCCGACGTTCAATTCAGGGTCATCGACAGCATGAAAAAAGCCACCGCGTGGAGTCTAGCTCTGATCCCTTGTATCAGCCTGTGGCTCGCTGCAGCACCGACGTGGGGCGCGACTGCACCGGCCTTGAGCGAGGTGCGCGTGTTCAAGGTCGAGTCGGCCCGCTGCACCGAAACCATCCCGGAGCGCACGCAAAGCACTCAGATGTGCACCCATCGGGGGCCCACCAAGGTCTCGGTGATGGAAGTCGGCCTGGGCAACAACCCCATGGGCCGCTTCGATGGCGCGCAGCTGAACGGCACACGCACGCCCGTGTGCCAGGTCGGTAACATCAGCGAGGCCTGCAATGGCGCCGGCACCCTTATGGGCTACATCTATGTATTCGAGGTGAATGTCGAAGCTTCCGGCTGGTTCGAATACAGCAACTCCTCGATCAACCCGCCGCGAAACACCCTGAAAACTCTGTTCAATATCCGCTGATCAATCACCTTGAACGCTCAATACCCCGGGAAGTCGTACCCCTGAGACGGCGACTTTCCTGAACGCCGCGGATGTACACCAACCCGTGAGGTGTTTATGAGCGCGACCCCCAATGGCGCGGCGGCCCAACCGTTCGTCAGCCACCCGATACGCCTGCGCCTCAATGGCCAGGATCGCCAGCTGGACGTATTGCCCTGGACCACCTTGCTGGACCTTTTGCGCGAGCAGCTTGATCTGGTCGGCAGCAAAAAAGGCTGTGACCACGGCCAGTGCGGCGCCTGCACCGTGCTGCGCGACGGCAAACGCGTGAACGCCTGCCTGACCCTCGCCGTGATGTGCGACGGCGCCGAGTTGACCACCATTGAAGGCTTGGCCGATGGCGACCAGTTGCACCCCATGCAGCAAGCCTTTATCAAGCACGACGCCTTCCAGTGCGGCTACTGCACGCCGGGCCAGATCTGCTCCGCCGTCGGCCTGGCCAATGAAGGCCGCGCCCACGACACTGCGCAGATCCAGGAATTGATGAGCGGCAACCTCTGCCGTTGCGGTGCCTACAGCAATATTCGCGACGCGATTGAAGACGCCTTGCCGAGCTGCCGCGCCGAAGGAGGTCAGTCATGAACCCCTTCCATTACAGCAAACCGGCCGATGTGCACGAGGCCGTGCACCTGAGCAGCGCCGCGTCGCGTTTTATTGCCGGCGGCACCAACCTGCTGGACTTGATGAAAGAAAACATCAGCCACCCCGAGCACCTGATCGATATCACCGGCCTGCCGTTGCATGGGGTCGAAGCGACCGCCGAGGGCGGCCTGCGGATCGGTGCACTGGTCAGCAACGCCGACCTGGCCTGGCACCCGCTGATCGAACAGCATTACCCTTTGCTGTCCCAGGCCATCCTGGCCGGCGCCTCGCCGCAATTGCGCAATATGGCCAGTACCGGCGGCAACCTGTTGCAGCGCACCCGTTGCTACTACTTCTATGACGCTGCGGTGCCCTGCAATAAGCGTGAGCCCGGCAGCGGCTGCCCGGCGCGCACCGGCTTGAACCGCATCCATGCCATCCTCGGGGCCAGCGATCAATGTGTGGCCACCCACCCTTCGGACATGTGTGTCGCCCTCGCGGCGCTGGAGGCGCGGGTGCATGTGCAAGGGCGCGGCGGTGCACGTGTCATCGAGTTTGCCGACTTCCACCGCCTGCCGGGGGATGCACCGCAACGCGACAACCAATTGGCCGACGATGAGTTGATCACCGCCATCGAGCTGCCCGCCGACCATCTGGCGCGCCACAGTCACTACCTGAAAGTCCGCGACCGAGCGTCCTACGCATTTGCCCTGGTGTCGGTGGCCGCGGCCCTTGAACTGGACGGCGACCGGATCGTCGACGCACGCCTGGCCCTTGGCGGCGTGGCCCACAAACCCTGGCGTGACCGGGCGGTTGAGGCGGCGTTGATCGGCCAGACCGTCAGCCGCGAAACCTTCAGCAACGCCGCCGACGCCTTGCTGCAAGACGCCGAACCCCTGGAACACAACGGCTTCAAGATCAAGCTGGCGCGCCGCGCAGTGATCCGTGCCCTGAGCGACGCCGCCGTCGCAGGAGAACGCCCATGACCGCTATCGGCAAACCCCTGGACCGTGTCGACGGTCTGCTCAAGGTCACGGGCCAGGCGCGCTATGCCGGTGAGTTCCCCGAGAGCGGCCTGCTCCACGGCAGCGTGGTGTCCAGCACCATCGCCAAGGGCCGCGTGCTGCGCATCGATGCTTCCCGGGCCCTGGCGCTGCCGGGTGTGGTGATGGTGCTCGATCATCTCAATCGGCCGAAACTCGCGAGCTACGATGATGCCTTCCAGGACGATGATGCGGCGGATGGCTCACCGTTTCGTCCGTTGTATAACGATCGCGTGCTCTACAGCGGCCAGCCCCTGGCGTTGGTGATCGCGGATAACCTGGAGCTGGCGCGGCATGCCGGTTCGCTGGTGCGCATCGAGTATGCGGCCGAAGCCTTCGACACCGACCTGGTGGCGCTGCAGGAACAGGCCCACGCCTCACCGCAAACGCCGCCCGCGCCACGCGGCAACTTCCAGGCCGAATGGGCCGGCGCCGCCGTCAGCCTGGACGTCCACTACAGCACCCCCATCGAACACCATAACCCCATGGAACCCCACGCCAGCACCGTGCTGTACCAGGCCGACGGCACGCTGCATATCCACGACAAGACCCAGGGCCCGCAAAACTGCCAGGCCTACGTGCAAAAGGTGTTCGGCCTGGATAAAAGCCAGGTGCGCGTCTTCGCCGCATTCGTTGGCGGCGCGTTTGGCTCGGGCCTGCGCCCGCAATACCAGTTGCCGCTGGCGGTGATGGCCTCCCTGGCACTGAAACGTTCGGTGCGAGTCACGCTCACGCGCCAGCAGATGTTCACCTTCGGCTATCGCCCGCGCACCTTGCAGCGTTTGCAGATGGGCGCCGCAGCCAACGGGCGACTGTTGGCACTGGGGCACACGGCGATTGGCCAAACCTCGCGTTTCGAGGATTTCAGCGAGCACGTGGTGGAATGGAGCGGCATGCTTTACCACTGCGACAACGTGCAATTGACCTACAAGCTGGTGCGACTCGACGTGTTCACCCCGCTGGACATGCGTGCGCCAGGCGCCGCACTGGGCGTGATCGGCCTGGAATGCGCCATGGACGAACTGGCCTGTGCCTTGCGCATGGACCCGGTGCAACTGCGCTTGATCAACTATGCCGAGCGCAACCAGAACGAAGACAAACCCTGGTCGAGTAAAGCCTTGCGTGAGTGTTACAGCGAAGGCGCCGAACGTTTTGGCTGGAGCCGGCGCAACCCGGAACCGCGCAGCATGCGTGATGGCCGCCAGTTGATCGGCTGGGGCATGGCGGGCGGCGTGTGGGAATCCATGCAGATGAAAGCCAGCGCCAAGGCGCGCATCGACACGCAGGGCAAGCTCACGGTCAGCAGTGCCACCACGGATATCGGCACCGGCACTTACACGGTGATGACCCAGATCGCCTCCCAGGCCAGCGGCGTGGCGGTGGAGGATGTGCAGTTTCTGCTCGGCGACTCTTCTTTACCGACTGCGCCGTTGCAGGGCGGCTCGTTCACCGTGTCCTCCGTCGGTACCGCCGTGCAGCAAGCGTGCGAAGCCTTGACCGGCACACTGCTGAACATTGCCCGGCAAACCTACCCGGTATTCAAGGATGCCGAGTCGGTACGTTTTGAAGACGGCCACCTGCACACCGGGGACGTCAGTGTGTCGTTGGCCCAACTGGTCAAAGACAGTGGCGAAGACGCGTTGGAGGTGCAGGTCGACAGCGAGCCGGACAAAAAACGTGAGGGCTATGCGACCGCTACCCATTCGGCGGTGTTTGTCGAGGTTCAGGTCGACGAAGACCTGGGCACCATCAAAGTGCGTCGGGTGGTCAGTGCAATCGCAGCCGGGCGTGTGGTCAACCCGAAGATGGCTCGCAGTCAGATTCTCGGCGGGGTGGTGTGGGGCATCGGCATGGCGCTGCACGAAGAGACCCAGGTCGATCATCAACTGGGGCGCTACATGAACCATAGCCTGGCCGAGTACCACATCCCGGTGAATGCCGATATCGGCGAAATCGACGTGGTGTTCGTCGAAGAGCACGACGAAATCGTCAACGCCCTGGGGTCCAAGGGCGTGGGTGAAATCGGCATTGTCGGGGGTGGCGGCGGCGGTGGCGAATGCGATTTATCACGCCACCGGCAAGCGGGTACGGGAGTTTCCCATCACCCTGGACAAGGTGCTGTAGCGCAAACCTTCACGCTACTGGAGAGCCCCTGTGGGAGCTGGGCTTGCCGGCGATAGCGGTGTGTCAGGCATCAATCAATGGCTGACCCACCTCCATCGCAGGCAAGCCAGCTCCCACATTTACTGCATTCCTAGGGGGGCTTAAAGCTTTGCGTCTTCCACCGGCACATGCATGCGGTCGCGGTTGGCCAGCGTCGGGAACAGCTTGATCCACACCCCCGTCACCACCAGCGTGCCGATCCCGCCCATGACCACGGCGGGCACGGTGCCGAACCAGTGGGCGGTGATCCCGGATTCGAACTCGCCCAGCTGATTCGAGGCGCCGATAAACAGGCCGTTGACCGCGCTCACCCGGCCGCGCATTTCATCCGGGGTTTCCAACTGCACGAACGAGGCGCGAATCACCATGCTGATCATGTCCGCCGCGCCGAGCACCACCAGTACCGCCAGGGAAAACCAGAACGAGGTCGACAGGCCGAAGGCAATGGTCGCCACGCCGAATACGCCCACGGCGGTAAACATCACGCGGCCGACATGCCGGTCGACCGAGAAGCGTGCGAGCCACAATGACATCAACAAAGCTCCCACCGCCGGTGCCGAACGCAGCAGGCCCAGGCCCCAGGCGCCGGTCAACAGGATGTCCTTGGCGAACACCGGCAGCAATGCGGTGGCGCCGCCCAGCAGCACAGCGAACAGGTCCAGGGAGATGGCGCCGAGGATGTCCGGGCGGCTGCGGATAAAACGGATGCCGGCCAGCAGCGAATCCATGGTGGCCTTGGCTTTGTTCAGCGGGGTCTGGCGGGCGGGCAGGTTGAGGGTCAACACACAGGCAATCAGGTACAGCACCACTGTGGGGCCATAGACCC
The DNA here is from genome assembly GCA_028869255.1 of Pseudomonas poae. Lineage (NCBI taxonomy): Bacteria > Pseudomonadati > Pseudomonadota > Gammaproteobacteria > Pseudomonadales > Pseudomonadaceae > Pseudomonas > Pseudomonas poae. The sequence continues at coordinate 6,658,612 of CP110972.1, forward strand.
ACACGCTGCCGAACGCATACAGCAAACCGCCAAGGGCCGGCGCGACGATGGTCGCCAGCTGCTGGGCCGACTGCGACGAGGCCACGGCGCGCGGGAACAACGCGCTGGGCACGATGCTCGGCAGCATGGCCTGGGTGGTGGGCATTTCAAAGGAGCGTGCGGCGCCCAGCAGGAAGGCGAGGATAAAAATCATCTCGCGGGTGACGTTGCCGGTCAGGCCACCGATGGCCAGGGACAGCGCAATCAATGCCTGCACGGTCTGGCAGATGGCCGCGACCTTGCGCCGCTCATAGCGGTCGGCCACATGCCCGGTGTGCAGCATAAAGAGTACGCGGGGCACAAACTCCACCAGGCCCACCAACCCCAGGTCCAGCACATTGCCGGTCAGTTGGTAGAGGTTCCAGCCGATGGCCACGGTAAGCATCTGGAAGCCGCTGGCGGTAAAGATCCGTGCCAGCCAGAACGCGATGAAAGGGCGGTGGTGACGCAACAGCAACGCGGGTTCACTAGGCATCGGGAATTCAGGTCAGGGCCGGAGGGAGCGCCGAGATTATCATTAAGTTGTAACAGATAGTTGCAACAACTGAGCTGAGGCAGTCTGTCACGCGGCAAAAGACCACACAGTTCAATCCTGAAAATGGGACTACTCTTTCAGCAATGCTTGATCCAGATCAAAACCTGCGTGGGGATTGTTCTGGGGCCTTCGGGCCAGATTCCCTACGTGGCTGGTTAAAAAAGAAACGAATCGAAATTCGCCAGACTCCATATCCGTAGGGGGCAGTGGGTGCAGGCTTCCGCCAGCAGCCGGTATTACCTGACAGAGGAAGACTTATGTTCGGTTTGGAGGCGCTAGATCTCGCCCGAATTCAATTCGCATTCACCATCTCGTTCCACATCCTGTTCCCGGCGATCACCATCGGCCTGGCCAGTTACCTCGCGGTGCTGGAAGGCTTGTGGCTCAAGACCCACAACGACACCTACCGCGACCTCTACCATTTCTGGTCGAAGATCTTTGCCGTCAACTTCGGCATGGGTGTGGTGTCGGGCCTGGTCATGGCCTACCAGTTCGGCACTAACTGGAGCCGTTTCTCGGACTTCGCCGGCGCCGTCACCGGGCCGCTTCTTACCTATGAAGTGCTCACGGCCTTCTTCCTCGAGGCAGGTTTCCTCGGGGTGATGCTGTTCGGCTGGAACAAGGTGGGGCGCAAGCTGCACTTTTTCTCCACCGTGATGGTGGCCGTCGGTACGTTGATTTCGACCTTCTGGATTCTCGCCTCCAACAGCTGGATGCAGACCCCGCAAGGCTTTGAAATCATCGACGGCCGCGTGATCCCGACCGACTGGCTGGCGGTGATCTTCAACCCGTCGTTCCCCTACCGCCTGATGCACATGGCCACCGCCGCCTTTGTGGCGACCGCGTTCTTCGTCGGCTCCTCGGCGGCCTGGCACTTGCTGCGCGGCAAGGACAACCCGGCGATCCGTAAAATGCTCTCGATGGCAATGTGGATGGCGCTGATCGTCGCGCCTATCCAGGCGGTGATCGGTGACTTCCACGGCCTCAACACCCTCAAGCACCAACCGGCGAAAATCGCCGCGATTGAAGGCCACTGGGAAAATATCGGCAATGAGCCGACGCCGCTGATCCTGTTCGGCTGGCCCGACATGAAGGCCGAAAAAACCAAATACGCAGTCGAGATCCCGTACCTGGGCAGCCTGATCCTGACCCACTCCCTGGACAAACAGGTGCCGGCGCTCAAGGAGTTTGCGCCGCAAGACCGCCCCAACTCGACCATCGTGTTCTGGTCGTTCCGGGTCATGGTCGGCCTGGGCTTCCTGATGATCTTCACCGGCCTGTTCAGCCTCTGGCTGCGCCGGGGCGACAAGATGTACACGTCCAAGCCGTTCCTGTACCTGGCGTTGTGGATGGGCCCGTCCGGCCTGATCGCGATTCTCGCCGGCTGGTTCACCACCGAAATCGGCCGTCAGCCGTGGGTGGTCTACGGGCTGATGCGCACGGCGGATGCCTCCTCCGGGCATAGCCTGGCGCAGATGACGATTACCCTGGTGTTGTTCGTGGTGGTGTACTTCGCGCTGTTCGGTGCTGGCCTGGGCTACATGATGCGCCTGGTGCGCAAAGGGCCGCAGACCCACGAAGGCAGCGAGCCGACCCACGGTGGCCCTGGCCAGAAACGCACGCCGGCTCGTCCGTTGTCTGCAGCCGATGACGGCAGCGATGACGACCACGCGCACATCCAGCACAAGGGGAATTGAGATGGGTATTGATCTTCCGCTGATCTGGGCCGTGATCATCATCTTCGGCATCATGATGTACGTGGTGATGGACGGCTTCGACCTGGGTATCGGCATCCTCTTTCCGTTTATCCCCGGCAAAGTCGACCGAGACGTGATGATGAACACCGTCGCGCCGGTTTGGGACGGTAACGAAACCTGGCTGGTATTGGGCGGCGCGGCGTTGTTCGGCGCGTTCCCGCTGGCTTATTCGGTGGTGTTGTCGGCGCTGTACCTGCCACTGATCCTGATGCTGATCGGGCTGATCTTCCGTGGCGTGGCCTTCGAGTTCCGCTTCAAGGCCAAGGACGATAAACGCCACCTGTGGGACAAGGCGTTTATCGGCGGCTCGCTGGCGGCAACGTTCTTCCAGGGCGTGGCGCTGGGCGCATTCATCGACGGTATACCGGTGGTGGACCGCCAGTTTGCCGGCGGCTCGCTGGACTGGCTCACGCCCTTCACGATGTTCTGCGGCGTGGCACTGATCGTGGCGTATGCGTTGCTCGGCTGCACCTGGCTGATCATGAAAACCGAAGGTCCGTTGCAGGAGAAGATGCACAACCTGGCGCGGCCGTTGGCGTTCGTGGTGCTGGCGGTGATCGGTATCGTCAGCCTGTGGACGCCGCTGGCTCACCCGGAAATCGCCTCGCGCTGGTTCACCCTGCCGAACCTGTTCTGGTTCCTGCCGGTGCCGATCCTGGTGCTGGTGACCATGTATGGCCTGATTCGCGCCGTGGCACGTAATGCGCACTACACGCCGTTCCTGCTGACGCTGGTGCTGATCTTCCTCGGCTACAGCGGCCTGGGGATCAGCCTGTGGCCGAACATCATTCCGCCTTCCGTGTCGATCTGGGACGCCGCTGCGCCACCGCAAAGCCAGGGCTTCATGCTGGTGGGCACACTGTTCATCATCCCGTTTATCCTGGGCTACACCTTCTGGAGCTACTACGTGTTCCGCGGCAAGGTTACCCACGAAGACGGCTATCACTAGGAGGCTCGTACCATGTCCGGCAAACCTTCGTTGCACGAGATAGAACAGGCCGAGAAACAGCCGTTGTGGCGGCGCCTGGGGTGGCTGGCGATGATCTGGACCGGCAGCGTGCTGGCCCTGTTCGTCCTGGCCAGCCTGATGCGCATGTTCATGAATGCGGCCGGATTGACCACCCACTGACATCCCGATCCGGGCGTTGCCGCCCGGTTTTCAAGCCTTGCTCTTTCTTATGGAAGGGCAGGGCTTTTTTTATTTGCGCGCTTTGAGAATCACGAATTTCGGCGTGGCAGCCACTTGCTCGACGCCACGGAACAGTCGCGCCAATTTGCTGTGATACCCCAGGTGGCGATTGCCGACGATATACAAGGCGCCGCCGACCACCAGGGCTTCGCGTGCCTGCTGGAACATGCGCCACGCGAGGAAGTCGCCGACCACCTGCTGCTGGTGGAACGGCGGATTGCACAGCACCACGTCCAGCGAGTCGGCTTCCTGACCCGCCAGGCCATCACCGGCGCGCACCACCACCTCGCGTGCGCCGAGGGCCGCTTGCCAGTTCTCCTGGGCCGACTGCACGGCCATATACGACTCATCCACCAGGATGTAATGCGCGTCGGGGTTTTGCAGTGCACTGGCGATCGCCAATACACCATTGCCGCAACCGAGGTCTGCCACGCGGGCGCTGCCGAGGTTTTTCGGCAGGTGCGGCAGGAAGGCGCGGGTGCCGATATCCAGGCTGTCGCGGCAGAACACATTGGCGTGGTTGAGCAACTCGATAGCCGGCGCTTCCAGGGTGTAACGCGTCGGGTAAGGCGAAACGGCGGTGGGGCGCGCCTCAACCGTCGCGATCAGCAGCCGGGCTTTTTTGACTGCAAGGGATGCGTGCATCGGCCCGATGTAGCGCTCCAGCAACTCGCCTGCCGCCCGTGGCAGGTGCTTGACCATGGCGCCCGCGATCACCTCGCAGCCAGGCGCCAGTTGGCCCTGCAGGCGGATCAACTGTTCTTCGAGCAACGCCAGGGTTTTGGGCACGCGAATCAACACCCGGTCGAACGGGCCACTCGGCACCTGGCTCGCGGGGATGAACGGCACGGCATCAAAGGCCTTGCCGTTGCGTACCAGGTTTTTATCCAGGCCCTGGGCCGCGAGAAACGAGTCCCCGCAGGACGTCACTTGCAGCTGGCCTGCCAGGCTGGCTGCGAGGGCGCCGAAGCTGTCATTGAGCACCAGCACGCGGGTCGCGGCGCCGGGCTGCTGCTCGGCAAGGTAGCTGAGCAGGTACTCGTCGGCAGCGTCGAACGCTTGCAGCGGATCGTTATGTTGCTCTGGCTGGCGAATCAGATCGAGCTGGGCGAAGGGGCTGTCGAGCAGGGGCATGGCGGGGGAGGCTCTGGGTAATCGATGGGGGGCGGCAGTGACCTGCGCAACCGCCTGAGTGAACAACGGGCGGCACCCAGGGGGGCTGCTCAACACTCAGAATTGGCCGTAAATGTTACTTTTTTTCCAGAGGGATTACATGCGGTGTTTCAACGATGGCTAAAACAAGCCTGCTTTCGAGGCACACAGCACGGCAGCAATCTTGTTGTTGACCCCAAGCTTCTTGAAGCAACTGCAGATATGAAAGCCCACCGTACGCTCGGACAGGCACAGGATGGTGGCGATATCGGCGGCTGTCTTGCCCATGGCGGACCACTTGAGGATTTCGGTTTCCCGTGGGGTCAATTTACTGGCCGGGTTGTCGCTGGGCTTGTCGGCATAGGTCCGTACGACGACCGCATGCAGTGCATGGCACAACCACAGGACCTGACCGGCTTTTTCGTATAACTCTTCCGGGCTTACCTCGCCCTTGCTGCGGCCCAGGGTCAGCATGCTGAACACCCCCTGGAAATCATGCACGGCTTGGGTCCAGCCCAGGTGTACGCCAAACGAATGGGCCAACGACCACAGGTTAGGCGCATCTTTAAAAGCTTTCTCTTCCCATACGAGAGGCAATACACAGCGTTTGCAATGTTTAACAACCGGGTCGACATCAAAGAAGTGCGCTTGGTTATATAATTCATTCCATTCATCTGGATAGTTGTTTATGCAGATGGGTTTCGTCTGACTGTTAGGGAGGTGTGAACTCATCGTAAATGAACAGTATTGAAAGCCGAGTGCGTAGGTGTGGTTGAGGACCATATCGAAAAGAGTGGCTGCCTCGCTCTCGCCTTCCAGTTTGGGGAGTCTTGTGTTGCGCCAGTTGACCATTGGTAACTCTCCATGTGTGGGTCTGCGACAGGGATACGTCCGGAACTCCCGAAGTAGTAGGAAACCAGTGTAGGACACTAGATAGAGGGTGATATTAAATTTTCGTTATTGAACGGGCATGTTCAATAATTTCTATAAGCGGGTAGTTGGCTATCTTTATAGATTAGCTGATAGTTCTTAACAGGTTAAAAGCGACTCTCTCGCGAAGCTCAAAGGGGTTGTGTGATTTTCAAGATGTAGTTCATAGCGAATTGATCAGGAGCAATGCTGAACTGCCACTACTGCGAGCGCCCGAGATGCCACTACAAACCAGCGGTGTTTGTGCAGGCGACTTTGAGGGACACTAGGGCACCTGTAGATCGGAGCCCCCCATGACCGCCAGTGCTGAGAAATTTACCCGGCAGACCTTGCTCGACGTGCAATCGCTGACCCCCAGCCTGTTTACCCTGCGCACCACCCGCGACCCGGGGTTCCGGTTTACCGCGGGCCAGTTCGTGCGCCTGGGGGTGACCAAGGCCGATGGCAGCACGGTGTGGCGTGCCTATTCCGTGGTGTCCTCACCTTTTGATGAGCACCTGGATTTTTTCTCGATTGTTGTCCCGGGCGGGGAATTTACCAGTGAGCTGAGCCGCCTGCGGGTGGGCGATACCTTGCTGGTGGAGCGCCAGGCGACCGGGTTCCTGACGTTGAACCGCTTTGTCGATGGTCGCGACCTGTGGATGCTGGGCACTGGTACCGGGGTGGCGCCGTTCTTGTCGATCCTGCAGGACTTCGAAGTCTGGGAAAAATTCGAGCGCATCGTGCTGGTGTACAGCGCGCGGGAGGCCAAGGAACTGGCCTATCAGTCGCTGATCCAGGAACTGGGCGAGCGTGAGTACCTGGCCGAGCATGCGCACAAATTGACCTACATCCCGATTGTCACCCGCGAGCAACACCCCGGCGCCCTGAATGGGCGCATCACCACGCTGATCGAAAATGGCGAGCTGGAACGCACCGCTGGCGTGCCCCTGAGCCCCGAACATTCCCGCGTGCTGATTTGCGGCAACCCGCAGATGGTCGATGATACCCGCCAGTTGCTCAAGCAGCGCGACCTGCAATTGAGCCTCAGCCGACGCCCAGGCCAGGTGGCCGTGGAAAACTACTGGTAATAAAAAAGGCGCCTTAACCAGGCGCCTTTTTTTGCCAAGCCTTTGCCGATTAAAGCGGCTTGTCGTTCTGAGCCTTGAGCAGATCGCGGATCTCGCCCAGCAGCACTTCTTCCTTGGTCGGCGTCGGTGGCAGGCTTGGGGCCACGGCCTCTTCGCGCTTCAGGCGGTTGATCGCCTTCACGCCCATGAAGATCGCAAACGCAACGATCAGAAAGTCCACCACGCTCTGGATGAACTTGCCGTAGGCCAGCACCACGGCCGGTATGTCGCCCTGCGCGGCCTTGAGCGTGATTGCCAGATCACCAAAGTCCACGCCACCGATCAGCAGGCCGAGTGGCGGCATCACCACATCACCGACAAACGAGGAAACAATTTTGCCGAAGGCGGCGCCGATGATGATACCGACGGCCATATCGACCACATTACCTTTGACCGCGAAGGCCTTGAACTCACTGATCACGCCCATAGGTTATTCCTTGTTACAGATGAGAAGGGTGGAGCTAAGTGTAAGTCAGTCATAGCGGGCTTGCCTGACACAACCGTTAACACTGTTAGTTTTAATCGACACATTAAATCGCAAATAGTTTGCAAAGTGCCACCAATCGCGCGCGGAATACGCGCCAAATCAGCCGCTTACCAGATTATTTTTTCAATCGAGTCAGTACGGCTTTTCTATTTATCTTCTGACTCGCGGGTCACTAGCCTCTGGCAAGCACAACTGAATGTGCACTAAAAAAACCAGAGGAAACCTCGATGAAGACCCCAACGAAACGCGGGCCTGTTTCAGCGCGATATGCGCTGCTACTGGCCACCGCCAGCCTGCTTTCCCTGTCGGTGCACGCCGCCACCCTGACCCGCGACAACGGTGCAGCGGTGGGCGACAACCAGAACTCGCAGACCGCCGGCGCCAACGGTCCGGTGCTGCTGCAAGATGTGCAGTTGATCCAGAAGCTGCAACGTTTCGACCGCGAACGCATCCCGGAGCGTGTGGTGCATGCCCGTGGCACTGGCGCCCACGGCACCTTTACCGTCACCGACACCCTCAGCGACCTGACCAAGGCCAAGGTCTTCGCCGCCGGCGAGGCCACCCCGGTGTTCGTGCGCTTCTCTGCGGTAGTGCACGGCAACCACTCCCCGGAAACCCTGCGTGACCCACGCGGCTTCGCCACCAAGTTCTACACCGCCGACGGCAACTGGGACCTGGTGGGCAATAACTTCCCGACCTTCTTTATCCGCGATGCCATCAAGTTCCCGGACATGGTCCACGCCTTCAAGCCGGACCCGCGCACCAACCTGGATGACGACTCGCGCCGCTTCGACTTCTTCTCCCACGTCCCCGAGTCCACCCGTACGCTGACCGAGCTGTACTCCGACTCCGGCACCCCGGCCAGCTACCGGGAAATGGACGGCAATGGCGTGCATGCCTATAAGCTGATCAACGCCAAGGGCGAGGTGCACTACGTCAAGTTCCACTGGAAAAGCCTGCAAGGCATCAAGAACCTCGACCCCCAGCAAGTCACCGAAGTGCAGGGGCGTGACTACAGTCATATGACCAACGACCTGGTCACCCATATCAACAAGGGCGACTTCCCCAAGTGGGACCTGTACGTGCAGGTGCTCAAGCCGGAAGAGTTGGCCAAGTTTGACTTCGACCCGCTGGACGCCACCAAGATCTGGCCGAATGTGCCCGAACGCAAAGTCGGGCAGATGGTGCTGAACCGCAACCCGGCCAACGTCTTCCAGGAAACCGAGCAAGTGGCCATGGCCCCGGCCAACCTGGTGCCGGGCATCGAACCGTCTGAGGACCGCCTGCTGCAAGGCCGGGTGTTCTCCTACGCCGACACGCAGATGTACCGCCTGGGCGCCAATGCCCTGCAACTGCCGATCAACGCCCCACGGGTCACCGTTAACAACGGTAACCAGGATGGCGCGATGAACCCCGGCAAAACCACCAGCGGCGTGAACTACCAGCCAAGCCGCCTGGAACCGCGTGAAGAGCCGCAAACCGCACGCTACAGCCAGTCGGCCCTTTCGGGCAGTACCCAACAGGCGAAGATCCAGCGCGAGCAGAACTTCAAGCAGGCGGGTGACTTGTACCGTTCCTACAGCAAGAAAGAGCGTCAGGACCTGATCGAAAACTTCGGCGGCTCCCTGGCCACCACGGACGATGAGAGCAAGCACATCATCCTGTCGTTCCTCTATAAAGCAGACCCGGAGTACGGCACCGGCGTGACCAAAGTCGCCAAGGGTGATTTGGCTCGCGTTAAAGCGCTGGCAGAAAAACTCAACGACTGACGCGGGTTCCGGTCGGCGCCCCAAGCGGGGCGTCGACCTCTTGCAGGAGAACGACCATGCGAATTTTCATCGGCTTGTTGATGACCCTGCTGGCCTTTGTTGCCCATGCCGAGTCCCCCGACCCGGTCGCACTGAAGGCGCAGCTCCAGGATTACTATTTCGATGCCGCCCGGCGTGGCGACCTCGACATGCTTAACACCTTTATCGACGCAGGCTTTAGCCTCAACACCCAGGACGACAAGGGCTACACCGCGCTGATCCTGGCGGCCTACCACGGTGAAAGTGCCTACGTGGAGCGCCTGCTTGCCGCCGGTGCTGATGCCTGCGTGCAGGACAAACGCGGTAACACCGCCTTGATGGGCGCGATCTTCAAGGGCGAGCTGAAAATCGCCCAGCGCCTGCTCGCCACCGACTGCAACCCCGACCAACGTAACGGCGCGGGGCAGACTGCTGCCATGTACGCCGGGCTGTTCAAGCGCGTCGAGCTGCTGGATGAGCTGAAGGCCAAAGGCGCCGACCTCAACGCGCAAGACCCGCTCGGCAACAGTGCTTCACGATTGGCCAGTGGTGAAATCCGGACCCCGGCGCCGCGCTGAGCTATCATCGCGGTTTTTCGGTTGGAGGTTCTCAAATGGCAAAGGCCAAGCGCATGTACGGCTGCACGGAGTGCGGCGCGACCTTTCCCAAGTGGGCCGGCCAATGCACCGAGTGCGGCGCGTGGAACACCCTGACTGAAACCATGATCGAAAGCGGCGGCGCCGCAGCCCCCACCGGGCGTGCCGGCTGGACCGGTCAACAGGCGCAGATCAAGACGCTGGCCGAGGTCAGCGTCGAAGAGATCCCGCGTTTCTCTACCGCTTCCGGCGAGCTGGACCGCGTACTCGGCGGCGGGCTGGTCGACGGCTCGGTGGTGTTGATCGGCGGTGACCCCGGCATCGGCAAATCGACGATCCTGCTGCAAACCCTGTGCAGCATCGCCAGCCGCATGCCGGCGCTCTACGTCACCGGCGAAGAATCCCAGCAGCAAGTGGCCATGCGCGCCCGGCGCCTGGGCCTGCCCCAGGACCAACTGCGGGTGATGACCGAAACCTGTATCGAAAGCATCATTGCCACGGCGCGTATCGAAAAACCCAAGGTCATGGTGATCGACTCGATCCAGACGATTTTCACCGAGCAACTGCAATCGGCCCCCGGCGGCGTATCGCAGGTGCGCGAAAGTGCGGCGCTGCTGGTGCGGTATGCCAAGCAGAGCGGCACCGCGATTTTCCTGGTCGGCCATGTGACCAAAGAGGGCGCCTTGGCCGGGCCACGGGTGTTGGAGCATATGGTCGACACCGTGTTGTATTTCGAGGGCGAGTCCGACGGCCGCCTGCGTTTGCTGCGGGCGGTGAAGAACCGCTTCGGTGCGGTGAATGAACTGGGCGTGTTCGCCATGACGGACCGGGGCTTGAAAGAAGTCTCTAACCCGTCGGCGATTTTTCTGACCCGTGCCCAGGAAGAAGTCCCAGGCAGTGTGGTGATGGCCACGTGGGAAGGCACCCGCCCGATGCTGGTGGAAGTGCAGGCGCTGGTGGATGACAGCCACCTGGCCAACCCGCGCCGCGTGACCCTCGGTCTGGACCAGAACCGCCTGGCGATGCTGCTCGCGGTGCTGCACCGTCACGGCGGCATCCCGACCCACGACCAGGACGTGTTCCTTAACGTGGTGGGCGGAGTCAAGGTACTGGAGACAGCCTCCGACCTGGCCTTGATGGCGGCGGTGATGTCCAGCCTGCGCAATAAGCCGTTGCCCCATGATTTGCTGGTGTTTGGTGAGGTTGGCTTATCGGGTGAAGTGCGGCCGGTGCCGAGCGGTCAGGAGCGTCTCAAGGAAGCGGCCAAGCACGGCTTCAAGCGGGCCATCGTGCCCAAGGGCAACGCGCCGAAGGAAATGCCCGCTGGGTTGAAGGTAATTGGCGTAACCCGTCTGGAACAGGCGCTGGATGCGTTGTTCGAGTAATCAGCAGCACTGCAAAACCAATGTGGGAGCTGGTTGTCAGGTCTCCAGCAGCGCCGCCAGCTCGCGGTGCAGTTCTTCCTCGTCTCCCAGGTTCAGCTCGATCAGCCTGCGTAAATGGCTGATCGACTCCAAATCAAGGTGTTCGCACACAAACCCCAACTGCCCATGATCATCATGTGCCAGCCTGACCTGCATCTTTATATGCGCGTGTGGGTCCAGGCGGATATCCACCTCAAACGGGTGGGCGCGATTGCCCTGCCAGTCGTCGGGGCGATGCACCAGCAAACCCTTGAGCGATAAATCCACCAATTGCACCGGCCAATTCCAGCTGTCCTGGGCAATGGTGGTCCTTGCATCGAAGGCGATCCGCCGGAAACGGCGGCGATCTGACGGGTGTTCACTCATGGTCAAACCCTCTTGGGATAAAGAGGATTGTAGCCGTGCGCCATCATTGGGCTGTTATTTCTGCTTTTTTTACGCTTGCAAGGCTCTAGACCAACGTAGGGGGTGGTCTTTGAGGCCAACAGCGCTAAACTCGGACTGGCTGTCCTTTCTGTCCACCCTGGCTGGAATATAAAAATGAAAAATAATAATAGCCTGCTACGCCACCTACCCTGGCTGGTGCTGGCAATCGTAGGAGCGTGCGCCCTGGGCGTAGTGGCCTTGCGCCGCGGCGAGGCGATAAACGCCTTGTGGATTGTGGTCGCTGCCGTGGCCATCTATCTGGTTGCGTACCGTTACTACAGTCTGTTCATCGCTAACAACGTGATGCAACTCGATCCACGGCGGGCCACCCCCGCAGTGCTCAACAACGACGGTCTGGACTATGTGCCGACCAACAAACACATCCTTTTCGGTCACCACTTTGCAGCGATTGCCGGTGCAGGCCCTCTGGTCGGCCCCGTACTCGCGGCGCAAATGGGCTATCTGCCGGGTACCCTCTGGCTGATTGCCGGCGTGGTGCTGGCCGGTGCGGTGCAGGACTTCATGATCCTGTTCCTGTCCACCCGTCGTAACGGCCGTTCCCTGGGGGACATGGTTCGTGAAGAGATGGGCCGCATCCCCGGGACCATCGCGTTGTTCGGCTGCTTCCTGATCATGATCATCATCCTCGCGGTGCTGGCGTTGATCGTGGTCAAGGCCCTGGCCGAGAGCCCGTGGGGCATCTTCACCGTAATGGCGACCATCCCGATCGCGATGTTCATGGGCATTTACATGCGCTACATCCGCCCGGGCCGCATCGGTGAAATCTCGATCATCGGCGTGCTGTTGCTGCTGGGTTCGATCTGGCTGGGCGGGCAGATTGCGGCTGACCCGGTCTGGGCCAAAGCCTTCACCTTCACCGGCATCCAAATTACCTGGATGCTGATCGGCTACGGTTTCGTCGCGGCGGTACTGCCGGTGTGGCTGATCCTCGCGCCACGCGACTACCTCTCTACCTTCCTCAAAATCGGCACCATCATTGCGCTGGCCATCGGCATTCTGGTGACCATGCCTGACCTGAAAATGCCGGCACTGACCCAGTTCATCGACGGCACCGGCCCGGTGTGGAAGGGCGGTCTGTTCCCGTTCCTGTTCATCACCATTGCCTGTGGCGCGGTCTCGGGTTTCCATGCGCTGATCTCTTCGGGCACCACGCCGAAGTTGCTGGCCAATGAAAGCCACGCCCGTTACATCGGTTACGGCGGCATGTTGATGGAGTCGTTCGTGGCCATCATGGCGATGGTTGCCGCTTCGGTGATCGAGCCGGGTGTGTACTTCGCCATGAACAGCCCGGCCGCGATTGTCGGCACCGACGTGGTCACCGTGGCACAGACCGTCAGCAGCTGGGGCTTTGCGATTACGCCTGAGGCGCTGTCGGCCGTAGCCCATGACATCGGTGAAACCACCATCCTGGCGCGGGCCGGCGGTGCACCGACCCTGGCGGTGGGTATTGCGCAGATCCTGCACAGCGTACTGCCGGGTGAAAACACCATGGCGTTCTGGTACCACTTTGCGATCCTGTTCGAAGCGCTGTTCATCCTGACGGCCGTCGACGCCGGTACCCGTGCTGGTCGCTTCATGCTGCAGGACCTGTTGGGCTCCTTCGTGCCTGCGCTCAAACGCACCGAGTCGTGGACCGCCAACCTGATTGCCACGGCGGGTTGCGTGGCCATGTGGGGTTACCTGCTGTACCAAGGTGTGATCGACCCACTGGGCGGTATCAACACCTTGTGGCCGCTGTTCGGTATCTCCAACCAGATGCTGGCCGGTATCGCGCTGATGCTCGCGACCGTTGTGCTGATCAAAATGAAACGCCAGCGCTACATCTGGGTGACCATGCTGCCGGCGGTATGGCTGCTGATCTGCACCACCACGGCGGGCTTCATCAAGCTGTTCGACGCGAACCCGGCGATCGGCTTCCTGTCGCTGGCCAAGAAGTACAGCGATGCCTTGGCCAACGGCCAGATCCTGGCCCCGGCCAAGAGCATCGACCAGATGCAGCACGTGATCTGGAACGCCTACACCAACGCAACGCTGACGGCGCTGTTCCTGTTCGTGGTATTCAGCATCCTGTTCTATGCGCTCAAGGTCGGCGTCGCTGCCTGGGGCAACAAAGAGCGTACGGATAAAGAAGCCCCGTTCCAGGCTGTTCCAGACGCGTGATTGAGGGTTGCAAGCATGTTCAATGACATCAGTCGCCTCGGTAAATACCTCGGTCAGGCCGCGCGCCTGATGGTCGGCATGCCCGACTACGACACCTACGTCGAGCATATGCAAACCAAACACCCGGACAAACCGGTGATGGACTACAAGGCGTTCTTCCGGGAACGCCAGGAAGCCCGTTACGGTGGCAAGGGTGGGCCCAAGTGCTGCTGACCCGCCTGTCGGGTTAGCGCATTCCCCTGTGGGAGCAGGGCTTTATGTGGGAGCTGGCTTGCCTGCGATAGCATCACCTCGGTCTGACTGACAAACCGAGTTGTCTGCATCGCAGGCAAGCCAGCTCCCACATTTGCTTTATGTTCCTTCAATGTATTTCATCAAAAAGGAGAATATTTTGTCCTCTCCCATCCCCGTCACTATCCTCAGCGGCTTTCTCGGTGCCGGCAAAACTACCTTGCTGCGCCACCTGCTCAAAGCCGAGCACGGCCTGAAAATCGCCGTGATCGAAAACGAATTCAGTGACGCCGGTATCGATACCCAACTGTTGGGCGCCGAGCCGGTGCAAGTCATGACCCTGTCCAACGGCTGCGTGTGCTGCACCATCCACACCGACCTGACCAAAGCCCTGTACCTGCTGCTCGAACGCCTGGACAGTGGCGAGATCGCCTTCGACCGCCTGGTGATCGAGTGCACCGGCCTGGCCGACCCGGCGCCGGTGGCCCAGACCTTTTTCATCGACGAGGAACTGCGCGAGCGCTACATCCTCGACGGCATCATCACGCTGGTGGACGCGGCCCACGCCGAGCACCACCTGACCCAGACCATCGCCCAGGCGCAGATCGGTTTTGCCGACCGCCTGCTGGTGAGCAAGCGTGATTTGGTGGATGAGGCGACCTTCGATGCCCTCAGCCAGCGCCTGACCCGCATCAACCGGCGTGCGCCGATCCGTGTGGTCGACCACGGTGCTATCGACCTGGGGGAGCTGCTCGACGTGCGCGGCTTCAACCTCAACGCCGGCATGAGCTTGCGCCCGGTCAGCGCCGCGCCGTCTGTCGACCGCATTTCCAGCCTGGTGCTGCGCACCGACCAGCCGCTGGATATCGACCGGCTCAGCACGTTCATGAACGAGCTGCTGGAAGACCACGGCAAGCAACTGCTGCGCTATAAGGGCGTATTGAATATTGCCGGGGAAGACCGGCGCATGGTGTTCCAGGGCGTGCTGAAGCTCTATGGTTTCGACTGGGACACCGAGTGGGCCGAGGGTGAGGCGCGGGAGAGTGTGATCGTGTTTATTGCCGATGAGTTGCCGGAGCAGAAGATCCGCGAGGGCTTTGCAAAGGTCTACCAACCCTGACGTGAAATGCAGTCCAGTGTGGGAGCAGGCACGCCAGCTCCTACATTTTTGACCTCATCTCAAAATGACAGGCATAAAAAAGCCCGGCTCTTGAGCCGGGCTTCTTATTCAAGCAACTGCAATCAAGCGCCGTACACCGGCAGCTTTTTGCAGATGGCCTTGACCTTCTCACGGACCGCGTCGATCACGGCTTCGTTGTTCAGGTCAGCCAGGATGTCGCAGATCCAGCCGGCCAGTTCCTTGCACTCTGCTTCTTTGAAGCCACGAGTGGTCACAGCCGGGGTGCCGAAGCGCAGGCCGGAGGTGACGAACGGCGAACGTGGGTCGTTCGGTACGGAGTTTTTGTTCACGGTGATGAAGGCTTTGCCCAGGGCGGCGTCAGCATCCTTACCGGAAATGTCCTGCTTGATCAGCGACAGCAGGAACAGGTGGTTTTCAGTACCGCCGGACACTACGTCAAAGCCGCGCTCGATGAACACGCTGGCCATGGTCTGGGCGTTTTTTACCACTTGTTGCTGGTAAGTCTTGAACTCAGGCTGCAGGGCTTCCTTGAAGCAGATCGCTTTAGCGGCGATCACGTGCTCCAACGGGCCACCCTGGGCGCCTGGGAATACCGCGGAGTTCAGCTTCTTCTCGATCTCGGCGTTGGCGCGAGCCAGGATCAGGCCGCCACGTGGACCGCGCAGGGTCTTGTGGGTGGTGGTGGTAACCACGTCAGCGAAAGGCACCGGGTTTGGGTAGACGCCAGCGGCGACCAGACCGGCTACGTGAGCCATGTCCACGAACAGGTAAGCGCCAACCTTGTCGGCGATGGCGCGAAAGCGTGGGAAGTCCAGGATCTGCGAGTAGGCAGAGAAACCGGCCACGATCATTTTTGGCTTGTGTTCAACCGCCAGACGCTCGACTTCGTCGTAGTCGATCAGGCCGTTGGCATCGATACCGTATTGAACGGCGTTGTACAGCTTGCCGGAGGACGAAACGCTGGCGCCGTGGGTCAGGTGACCGCCGTGGGCCAGGCTCATGCCCAGGATAGTGTCGCCGCCTTGCAGCAGGGCCAGGTACACGGCGCTGTTGGCTTGGGAGCCGGCGTGCGGCTGGACGTTGGCGTAATCGGCGCCGAACAGTTCTTTAGCGCGATCAATAGCAAGCTGCTCAACCACGTCGACGTACTCGCAACCACCGTAGTAGCGCTTGCCTGGGTAGCCTTCGGCGTACTTGTTGGTCAGAACCGAACCTTGAGCCTCCATGACCGCAGGGCTGGTGTAGTTTTCCGAAGCGATCAGCTCAATGTGCTCTTCCTGGCGCACGGCTTCTTGCTCCATGGCGGCAAAGAGATCGGCGTCGTACTTGGCAATAGTCAAATCACGGCTGAACATGGCGGTCCTCAAGGATCGGGGGCAGAAAAGGAGGGCATTCTAACCCAATGGGTTTTAGATGGCATATGAAAGGACATCATGTCGCGGACAAGCGGGGCTCATCTGGGACTCAGCGGATGTTTTTGTGGCGAGCGGGTTGTGGCGAGCGGGCTTGCCCGCGTTGGGCTGCGCAGCAGCCCCAAACCCTTACACTCAGTTCTACCTGGAAAACCGGGTGCTTTCAGTGGGGCCGCTTCGCAGCCCAACGCGGGCAAGCCCGCTCGCCACGGAGGGCACTCAGTCAAACATGAAGAGGGCGTCGTTACTGAACTGCGCCTCAAACCGATTGGCTGGCATCGGCCGCCCGAACAGGTAACCCTGCACCTCATCGCAGCCATGTTCGCGCAGGAAGTCCAGCTGTTCATGGGTTTCCACACCCTCGGCGATCACCGCCAGGTTCAGGCTGTGGGCCATGGCGATAATGGCGCGGGCGATCTGGGCATCCTGTTCGCCGGAGGGCAGGCCATCGACGAAGGTGCGGTCGATTTTCAGCACGTCGATGGGGAATTGCTTGAGGTAGTTGAGCGACGAATAACCCGTGCCGAAGTCGTCTACCGCAATGCTCAGGCCCAGGTTTTTCAGGCTGTCGAGGATATGCAGGGCCTCGTTGACTTCGCGCATCAGGATACTCTCCGTCAGCTCCAGCTCCAGGCACGCCGGTGGCAGGCCGGTGTCCTTGAGGATGGTGGCGATGCGCGTGCCCAACTGGCCGTCGGAGAACTGCCGCGCCGAGATGTTCACCGAGACTTTCGGCACGCGCACCTTGTTCTGGTGCCAGGTCTTGAGCTGGCGACAGGCTTCGCTGATCACCCAGTCGCCCACATCCACCACCAGGCCCAACTCTTCCAGCACCGGGATGAAATCCCCCGGCGGTACCAGCCCGCGACGGGGGTGGCGCCAGCGCAGCAGGGCTTCGGCGCCGGTCAGGCGTTTGCCGTCGCCGCTGAATTGCGGCTGGTAATAGAGCACGAATTCGTTCTGGTCCAAGGCGTGGCGCAGGTCGCTTTCCAGCTCCAGGCGCTCCAGGGCACTGGCGTTCATGTCGGCCTGGTAGAACTGGAAGTTGTTTTTACCGCGTTCCTTGGCGTGATACATCGCCGTGTCGGCGTTTTTCATCAATTGGCTCAGCTCGTTGCCGTCCTGCGGGCTCAAGGCGATACCGATACTGGCCGTCACGAAGAACTCGCGGCCTTCCAGTACAAACGGCTTCACCAGGCTGGCGAGGATCTGCTCGGCCACGTGGATCGCACGGTTCAGCGCCATTTCACGGCTGACCCGCGGTTGCAGGAGCAAGGTGAACTCGTCGCCCCCCATGCGTGCCACGGTGTCGTCTTCGGCCACGCAACCCAGCAGGCGCGTGGCCATTTCCTTGAGCATGCGGTCGCCGGCGGCGTGGCCCAGGGAGTCGTTGATCGGCTTGAAGCGGTCGAGGTCGAGGAACATCAGCACCACCCACGACTTTTGCCGCTCGGCGGACTGCAACGCCGTGTGCAGGCGGTCCTGGAACAGCGTGCGGTTGGGCAGGTGGGTCAGGGCATCGTAGTAGGCCAGGCGGTGGATGCGCTGTTCGCTGGCCTTGCGCTCGCTGATGTCGCTGAAGAAACACACGTAGCTGGCTAGGTCGCCTTCATCGTCGAACACCGCCGTAATGCCGACCCAGGCCGGATAATGCTCGCCATTACGGCGCTTGAGCCACACTTCGCCCTCCCAGGTGCTGTGCTGGTGCAGCTGCTTGAGCACGTAGCGCAGGTGGGCTTCCTGTTGCTCGTCGACGGTGAGCATGTTCGGCAACTGGTCGAGTACATCTGCCACCGCGTACCCGCTGACCCGGCTGAACGCCTCGTTGGCCTGCACGATATAGCCGGCGGGGTCGGTGATCAGGATCGCCGAGGTGGAGTGCTCGAATACCGTGGCCGCCATGCGCAGGTCTTTCTCGGCGCGGCGTTGCTGGCTGATATCGCGGCCTACGCCGAGGATGCCCTCGAAGGCGCCGTGTTCGTCCCACACCAGCACCAGGCGCAGCTCGATCGGCACTTTGCGACCGTCGGCGCGCAGGCAGTCGAACAGGAACAGCTGAGTATGGATCTCATCGCGCAGCGTGTTCAGCGCCTCGGGGTTGCCCAGCGCACGGCTGACCCGTTCCACCAGGCTGTAGATGCCGGTCAATTGCTGCGGGTTGGCGATGATCGATTGCCAGCCGTTCTTGAACACCCAGTCCACGTCGTAGCCCAGCACGGCATTGACCGACGGGCTGATGTAGTTGAGGGCCAACTGGCTGTCGGTGGAGCAGATCACGTCGCTGATGCTTTCGGCCAGCATGCGGTAGCGCTGTTCGCTGTCGCGCAAGGATTCGCTGGCTTCGATCTGGTCGGTAATGTCCTTGGCCACGCCGATGATCCGCGTGACCAGCGCCGTCTTGTCCCTGGCCAGGGCTTGCTCGCGGATATCAAAGCGCCGCCATTGGTTATTGCGATGGCGAAAGCGCAACTGGCATTGCAGTTGAGTGGTGTAGCCGATTGCGCGCTGTTGCTGGCGCAAGTCGTGGTAATGCTCGGCGTCTTCGGGGTGCAGCAGGATTTCCCAGAAGTACTCGCCCATTTGCTGCAATTCGGCCTTGTTATAGCCGAGGGTGTGGCCCAGGTGGTGGTTACTGAAAATCATGCGCTGGCTGATCACATCCTGCACATACAGGTGATCGGGCACGGTGCGCACCACGTCCGACCAGAAACTCTCGCGCTCAACCAAAGACAGTTCGATCAGCTTGCGGCTGGTGATATCGCTGATGCTGAGGATCACCGCCTTGAAATCGTCCTGTTGCTCCGGCAGGCGCATCACCAGCCACAGGTATTGCTCGTTGCCGCTCACGTCCCTGAGCTGGATTTCCAGCTCCAGCTGGTTCTGCTGGGTGAGGACTGCTTCGAGTATCTGGTAGCCGATGGACGTGGCGTTGCGTGGGCAGTCATCGATCAGGCGCTCCCAGGCCTGTTCGCAGGACTCCACGTTCAACAGGCGCACCGCCACCTGGTTGACCTCGGTGATGCGCAGTTCCTTGAGCAGTTGCTGGCGTTCGATGGGGTTGTCTTGCAGCCAGGCTTTCAGCTGCTCGCGCGTCTGCAAGTGCGCCTTATCGAAAAACCCATTCAGGCCCGACAGGTCCAGCACGCACAGGGCCACGCCGGTGCCTTCGAAAATATCCTGGTAGCGGCGCCGGCCTTCATGCACTTGGCGCTGGCGGCGGCGCATATTCAGCAACACGATCACCGGGATCAGCGAAAACGCCAGGCCCAGCAGGCATTTGCCGATAAATGCCGGCAGCAGTTGTTCCAGCACGGCGCTGCGGTCGAACAGCCCGCGCAACTGCCAGTCGCTTTTGCTCAGGGGCGTGACCAGTACGCTTTTGTTCAATTCGTCGGGGGTGAGGGCGCTGGCCCACTGGGCCGGCATGCCGCTGTCACGGCTGATCACGCGATGGTTGAGGCGGTTCTCGATGGCCCACATCGGGCGTTGGCCCTGGCTGTCCTGGCGGGTGAGGTTGGTCAGGTAGTTGGGCGCCAGGCGCAGTACCCAGTACATCCGCGAACCGCCGCTGGGTTGGTGCAGCAATAGATAGATGATCGTGCCGTCGTTGTTGTTGCTCAGGTAGTAGGACTGGGCATGGCTGCGCTGCACCAGCTCTTCGAGCCAGGCGCTGTCCTGGCTGTCACTGGCACTGTCGCTGATCATCGCCCCGCTGGGCGCCAGCAGGGCAATGCTGCGCAGCTCCGGCAGGGAGCGCTGCAGGGTGCGCATCAGGGCCTGTTGTTGTTCGTTGTCGCGTGGTGGCTCGACCATCGGTAGCAAGTTGAGGGCGATTTTTGCGCTCAGGGCCATGTTCAGGCTGATTTGCTCGGCCAGGTCGGCGCTGTAATCGATGGTGTATTGCTGCTGGTTTTTCTGGTTTTGCTGCAGCTGGTCCAGCAGTTGCCAGAACAATAACGCGAGCAACATGAGGACAAGCGTCGCCAATGCGCCTTTGAAGGTGCCGTGCAGGGGCGCTCCCGGCGCTATATGAGCGGCGCGCAGGGGAGTTGGCGGCGTGACTTTGGACAAGCTGTGATCCTGCGGTTTGGCTGGACTGGCGCGCGACGTGCACTATAAGCCGGACGCCCGGAGGGCGGCTAGCATGCCTTGACTTGTGGCAAAGTGCCAGCCCCGCCTGGCTGGACTGACCAAGCGCATTCAGGTAGCTTTGCCGGTTACGCGGGGGCGTTCCAGCCCCAGACATTCAGGCTTTTTCCGCACGCAGGCATTGATCACCGTCAACGGCCCGCGCCGCGCATGGCCTGGCACGGGCTTCGCCCGCTTAATTCATCAGTCACTGACGCTAGGTTCACCATGGCTCAATACGTCTTCACCATGCATCGGCTGGGAAAAGTTGTTCCGCCGAAGCGGGAAATCCTGAAAAACATTTCGCTGTCCTTCTTCCCGGGCGCCAAGATCGGCGTGCTCGGCCTCAACGGTTCGGGTAAGTCCACGCTGCTGAAAATCATGGCCGGCGTCGACACCGAGTTCGAAGGCGAAGCCCGCCCGATGCCCGAACTGAACATCGGCTACCTGCCGCAAGAGCCGATCCTGGATCCGACCAAGACCGTGCGTGAAGTGGTCGAAGAGGCCGTCAGCGTGATCAAGGACGCCCAGGCCCGCCTGGACGAGGTGTACGCCGCCTACGCCGAGCCGGATGCCGACTTCGACAAGCTGGCCGCTGAGCAAGCCAAGCTCGAAGCCATCCTGCAGGCCGGCGACGGTCACAACCTGGAGCGCCAGCTGGAAGTCGCCGCCGACGCGCTGCGCCTGCCGGCGTGGGACGCCAAGGTCGAATTCCTGTCGGGTGGTGAGAAACGTCGTGTGGCCCTGTGCCGCCTGTTGCTGTCGGCCCCCGACATGCTGCTGCTCGACGAACCGACCAACCACTTGGACGCCGACTCCGTCGCCTGGCTGGAGCATTTCCTGCACGATTTTCCGGGCACCGTGGTTGCGATCACGCACGACCGGTACTTCCTGGACAACGTTGCCGGCTGGATCCTTGAGCTCGACCGTGGCGCTGGTATCCCTTACGAGGGCAACTACTCCGGTTGGCTGGAAGCCAAGTCCGACCGTCTGGCCGCCGAATCCAAGCAGCAATCGGCCCACGAAAAAGCCATGAAGGAAGAACTGGAGTGGGTGCGCAAAGGCGCCAAGGCCCGCCAGTCCAAATCCAAGGCTCGTCTGCAACGCTTTGAAGAAATGCAATCGCAGGAATTCCAGAAGCGCAGCGAAACCAACGAGATCTACATCCCGGCCGGTCCGCGGCTGGGTGACAAAGTCATCGAGTTCAAGAACGTCACCAAAGGCTATGGCGATCGCGTACTGATCGACAACTTGTCGTTCTCGATGCCAAAAGGCGCGATCGTCGGCGTTATCGGGGGTAACGGTGCGGGTAAATCCACACTGTTCCGCATGCTGATGGGCAAGGAAACCCCGGATTCGGGCAGCATCGAAGTCGGCGAAACCGTGCAGCTGGCCTGTGTGGACCAGAGCCGCGAAGACCTGGATGGCAGCAAGACTGTGTTCCAGCAGATTTCCGATGGCTCCGACCAGATCCGTATCGGCAACTATGAAATCCCGTCACGCACCTATGTGGGCCGTTTCAACTTCAAGGGCGGCGACCAGCAGAAGTTCGTCAAGGACCTGTCCGGTGGTGAGCGTGGTCGCTTGCACCTGGCCCTGACCTTGAAAGAAGGCGGCAACGTATTGCTGCTCGACGAACCGTCCAACGACCTCGACGTTGAAACCCTGCGTTCCCTGGAAGAAGCCCTGCTGGACTTCCCGGGCGCCGCCATTGTGATCTCTCACGATCGGTGGTTCCTTGACCGCGTCGCGACCCACATCCTGGCGTACGAAGACGACTCCCAAGCGGTGTTCTTCGAAGGTAACTACACCGAGTACGAAGCGGACCGTAAAAAGCGCCTTGGCGAAGCGGCTGCCCAGCCGCACCGTGTGCGGCACAAAAAACTGGCCTGATTTAGGTTGGGTTAAAAAAAGCGGAGCCTGCGGGCTCCGTTTTTTTTGCGTCTGGTATTGCGGTGGACCGAGGCGGCTGCATCGCAGGCAAGCCAGCTCCCACATTTTGAGTTGTGAGCACATGTCGAATGTGGGAGCTGGCTTGCCTGCGAAGGCGGTTTAACTACTGGTGCGGGCTCTGGGTTGAAAACCCTTTCATGGTGCAAAAAAGCCCAGCTATTTATATCAAATGCACCATTTAAATTCACAAAGGCGACATTTTGCACTTTTCAGGTGCAATCTGAATTGCTAAGGTCCGGCTCAATCTCATTTAAAAACAATCAATTTGCCGAGTCTGTTCATGATCGAATCCGTCGAATCCTTCCTTGCCCGCCTCAAAAAACGCGACCCGGACCAGCCGGAATTCCACCAGGCCGTAGAAGAAGTCCTGCGCAGCCTGTGGCCGTTTCTGGAAGCCAATCCTCACTACCTGACCTCGGGCATCCTGGAGCGCATCTGCGAGCCGGAGCGCGCGATTACCTTCCGGGTGTCGTGGGTGGATGATCATGGCAAGGTCCAGGTCAATCGCGGGTTCCGCATCCAGATGAACAGCGCCATCGGCCCCTACAAAGGCGGCCTGCGTTTCCACCCGTCGGTGAACCTGGGCGTGCTCAAATTCCTCGCCTTCGAGCAGACCTTCAAGAACTCCCTGACCTCGCTGCCCATGGGCGGCGGCAAAGGCGGCGCGGACTTCGACCCCAAGGGCAAGAGCGACGCCGAGGTGATGCGTTTTTGCCAGGCGTTCATGAGTGAGCTGTACCGGCATATCGGCGCAGACGTGGACGTGCCGGCCGGTGATATCGGTGTGGGCGCCCGCGAGATCGGCTTCCTGTTTGGCCAGTACAAACGCCTCAGCAACCAATTCACCTCAGTGCTGACCGGCAAAGGCATGACCTACGGCGGCAGCCTGATCCGCCCCGAAGCCACCGGTTTCGGCTGCGTGTACTTCGCCGAAGAAATGCTCAAGCGTGACGGCCAGCGGGTTGAAGGCAAGCGCGTAGCCGTCTCCGGCTCCGGCAACGTTGCGCAATACGCGGCGCGCAAGGTCATGGACCTGGGCGGCAAAGTGATTTCCCTGTCCGATTCCGAAGGCACGCTATACGCCGAAAGCGGTTTGACCGAGGAACAATGGTCGGCCCTGCTGGAGCTGAAAAACGTGCAGCGCGGGCGCATCAGCGAACTCGCGTCCCGTTACGGCCTGGAATTTCGCGCCAGCAAAACCCCATGGGAATTGGCCTGCGATATCGCCTTGCCCTGCGCCACCCAGAACGAACTCGACGCCGAAGCCGCCCGCACCCTGCTGCGCAACGGCTGCATCTGCGTGGCTGAAGGCGCCAACATGCCGACTACCCTGGAGGCTGTGGATATCTTTATCGAGGCGGGCATTCTGTTCGCGCCGGGCAAAGCCTCCAACGCCGGCGGCGTGGCCGTGAGTGGCCTGGAAATGTCGCAGAATGCCATGCGCCTGCTGTGGTCTGCCGGCGAAGTCGACAGCAAGCTGCACAACATCATGCAGTCGATCCACCACGCCTGCGTGCACTACGGTGAAGAAAACGGCCGGGTCAACTACGTGAAGGGCGCTAACATCGCGGGCTTCGTGAAAGTCGCCGACGCGATGCTGGCCCAAGGCATCGTCTAAGCCTCGGGCTCGACACGCAGCACTTCGATCAACTGATCGCCGACGGGGCGCTGCCACAGCACCTCGTCGCCCACCTGAGCGCCCAGCAAGGCGCGCCCCAGTGGCGAGCCCCAGTTGATCAACTGGGCATGGGCATCGGCCTGGTCTTCACCGACCAGTTGAACGCGCTGCTGCTCGTCCTGCTCATTGGCGAAGGTCACCCAGCTGCCGATCTGCACCTTGTCGGTGGAGGTGGCCGGCGCCACCACGTGGGCGCTCTGCACCCGTTGGTTGAAGTAGCGCAAATCCCGTTCGAGATCGGCCTGGCGCTGCTTATCGGCCTTTTCGCCCTTGGCGGATTCGGCGCTGTACTCGGTCTGTAGCTGTGCAACCTTGGCCTGCAACTGCACCAGCCCTTGCGCGGTAAGGCGGTTAGGCTGCTCGCTGACCTGACGCTCTACCGGCTGGTCGGCTTGGGCGGCGGCGTTGTCTTCGTTAACAAAAGCTCGGCTCATGACATTCTCCCTCTATGGAGTTTGGGCCATGGTCGCCGCGCTTTAGTTTCGATGGATGTCTGAAAGCGACCTATTGCGAGCGATAAGCCCTGGCGGCATCGCGGTCTTTCTCCTGCTGCCAGGCGCGCTCACGGTCATCCCAATGATTGTCCTTGTAGTCGCGCAGCTCTTCGTTCTCGCGCATGGCCTTGCACTGGCGAAAGCCATCTTCCCAGCCTGCGGCGTATTCGCGGTCCTTCAAATAGCGCGGCACGTTCTTGCGAAACTCCCCGCTGATCACCCCGGCAGCCTGGCGACCACTGCTGCAACCGTCGTCAAACCCATCGGCAAAGGCCGGTGGATAACCTTTGGCGAGTAAATCCTGATGGGTTGATTGGCAACCCGCCAGCCAAGCTACCGCACACAGCACTACCGCATACCGCCACATGGCGTACTCCTGGCCGTTTCACGGCTTATGAGGGAAGTCTAGTCAGGGAATTGTCGGGGCGGTGTGAAAGCAAGGTGAGAAAGGTGTTGGGCGTCTTGGATTTTGAGCAGCCAACCCAGTAGCTGTACCTGTGGCGAGCGGGCTTGCCCGCGTTGGGCTGCGTAGCAGCCCCAGACCTTGCGCTGAGGAGTATCGGCCTCACCGGGTTGTTCGTTATTAGGGCTGCTGCGCAGCCCAACGGGAGCAAGCTCCCTCGCCACAGGTTTATGTTATGTCTGACCATACGCGGCCAAGTGTGGGAGCGGGCTTGCTCGCGAAAGCGGTGGGTCAGTCAATACATCATTACCTGGAATACCGCTATCGCGGGCAAGCCCAGCTCCCACATTTGAACTGCGGCAGGCGCAGAATTGAGGTCTGGCGCAAATCAGTGTGGGATCTTTGTAAGGCTATTAGTTAGTAGTGGTACCACTTCACCTCAAGCATCACTTCATTCACCGGTGTGGAAAGGTGGCTGTACTCGCGCTGGGCACTCAAGCGCAGGCCCAGGTTGCGTGACAACTCCCACTGCTGGTTCAGGCTGATGCTGCGCCGTACTTCGCCATTGGTGAAGAAATCGCCCTTGGCTTCCAGGCTCAGGTTGCCCAACGGGTTTTTCCACAGCACGCCGGTATTGAAACCGGCTGCCGGCGAGATGGCTTCGTTGAAGTCGTTGTTGTGTTCCACCCGCACGGTGCCGAGGGCGAAGCCGAGCATGTCGTCGCTCAGTTGCCAGGTGCCGCCGGCGCCGCCGTTGACGTGGGCCACGAGGGTTTCGTCGTCGTGTTTGCCGGGTACGCGCTCCAGGCCGCCGGTGACTTGCCAGGACCACGGCTGCAACAGGGCATTGCGCGGGGTCAGTGAGCGGATGGTGGCCAGGTCCAGTTGCTGCAGTTGCCAATGGTTGCCTTCGTACTGGCGCAGCTTCATTTGCAGGATTTCGATCTGCGCGCCGAGGGGGAAGCCTTCGGCGTTGTCGTTGAGGTCGTGGTAGGCCATGCGCAGGCCGTATTCGCCGAACGCCTTGTCGCCCCGGGTGCCGATGCCGGCTTGCCAGGTGCGTGACTCATGGCCGTTTTCCGGCAGGCCAGGCGGGGTGATTTTAAGGTCGGGCGCCGGGTTCTGGTTGATTGCGCGCAGCAGTTCGAAGCTGCGCTGGGAGCGTTCGGTGTCGCGTTCCAGGCCATTGGCGCGGTAGCGGCCCAGGCGATAGGCGGCATCAATGATCAGGGCCTGGCGCTCGCGAGGCAAGGCTTTGAACGCGGGCTCCTGCAGTTGCTTCTGGTCATCGCTGACCTTCAACACCCATTGCTGCTCGTCGCTGTCCAGCGGCTTGGCGCGCTCCAGCAGTTCGCGTTCACGGGAGGGGCGATAATCAATCTTCTCGACCAGCCCCGCATCTTTCACCGCCTTGACGGTGTCGGTGGGGATGGCGGTGAGCGGAAACTGTTCGGTCAGGCGCAGGCCGGGGCGCGCCACTTGCAGCAGTTCCAGCAGGCGATACGAGCAGTTTTCGTCGAAGAAGAAGTAGTCGAATTGGATCTGCTTGAGTTCCCACACGTGCTCGACCATGCGTTCGGTCTCGACCTGGGTCAGGTTCAGGCGGTATTCCCACAGGTCGCGGTTCTCGAGGCTACGGTATTCCGAGAGTTTTTCCTGATACGGCACCAGGGCGAACAGGCCGGGATAGCCGCCCATCAGGCCTTTCCAGGCGTAGAGAATGCTGTTGTCCGAGCCTTCGATATAGGCGCCGAAGTTGATCGCATAGCTGAGCAGAGCGGTGTTGTTGCTCTGTACGTCGGCCTGGTCGATGCGCAGCAGGGTGTGGCCGAACATCGACGACGGGCTGTTGAGGTAGGCCGCCGGGAAGATCATCACCGCGCTATGGGGGGCGACGTCCTTGAACCATTGCTTGAATTCTTTGCAGTCCACGGCGGGCAAGTCAGTGAGGTGCAACTGATCCTTGAGCCAGCGGGTACGTGCGGGGTAAACGCATTGGACGTGTTTTTCACCCAGGCTGGCCGGTGCGTACAGCGCATCAACGGTGGCCTTGAGTTCGGCGTCCGGGTGGTGGGCGCCATCGGCTGCGAGAAAGAACTTCTTGTCGCTGACATAGCTGCGCCAGCCGCTGATCTTGCCGGCTTCGTAGTGGCCCAGGGACAACCAGAACGGGTCGTTGGCCAATTGCTGCAAACGTTGATCATCAAGATGCGGTGCCGCATACAGCGGGGCGCAAGCGAAGAGTGCCAGCCAGGCAAAGCGTTTGAGCATAGGGGCAACTTAAGTCGGAAAAAGTGAGACCCAAAGGGGAGGGGGTCCAAAAGTAAAACCCGCGCCTCGAAAGGCGCGGGCGGGTCGAGCTTAAGCCTGGGTAGCGTATTTCGCCAGACGGGCATCACTTTTCAGTACAGACAGGGTGTTGTTGTGCACGTCGTCAGCTGTCACGTCAGCTTTGCTGAAGATCTGCTGGAAGTGCTCGTGGGTCACGGCAGCGAAGTGCTCGCGATCTTCCGGTGCAACGCCCAGAACCACCGCGTAGGTGGTCAGTGCTTCGCCGTTGCCTTTGGCCATGTCTTCGGACAGCTCGTTCATCATGCCATTCATGGCAATCCAGGACTTGCCGCCATAGGTCAGGGCGCTGTTGGTGCTGCAACCGTTGGTGCCTGAGGTCATGCCGAAGGTGGCGTTACCCGAAGTACCGTTGGTGGTGGAAGCCAGGAAGTGCGCTGGAGTACCGCGCTGGCCTTCGAACAGCATGTTGCCCCAACCGCAGTTCGGGCCACCTGGTGCTTCAGCCATTGCATTGAGGGAGACGACGGTGAAGAGAGTACCGAGAAGGATCCGTTTCATAGCTTTGTTCTCTTTGTGTGCAAACCAATGGACAAGGGTTCAGGCACTTCATAGCGCCCTAGGGATCGGTTATTAGTCCAACCCGCGCAGTTTGGAGTTTAGGCACGTTCCAGGGGTTCCGTGATTTTTTATAAAACAATCAGAGTTGTCGCGTTTTTTTTGTAGGACGCATCCCGTGTCGATGCTTTCCCAAAGGCGCGCCTTGCCAGAGCGCGTAACCGGGAGCCAGAATGCCGTCATCTGCCCCGCCTGATGTAAGGAAGCCCGATGCCTGATCCTGTTGCTGCCAGCTTGCGTCTAGCGCCCGAAGCGCTGACTCGCCCTTTCTCCGCTGAACAGTTCAGCTTCTCGACCACCAATGATTTGGAGCCCTTTCGCGGTGTGCTTGGCCAGGAACGTGCGGTTGAAGCCTTGCAGTTCGGTGTGGCCATGCCACGCCCCGGTTACAACGTATTTGTGATGGGCGAGCCCGGTACCGGCCGCTTTTCGTTCGTTAAACGCTACCTGAAAGCCGAAGGCAAACGCCTGCAGACCCCGGCCGATTGGGTCTACGTCAACAATTTCGATGAGCCTCGCGAGCCCCGTGCCCTGGAATTGCCGGGCGGCGCCGCGGCGGCGTTCATTGCCGATATCAATGGTTTGGTCGACAACCTGGTGGCCACCTTCCCGGCGGTCTTCGAGCACCCCACGTACCAACAGCGCAAAAGTGCGATCGACCGCGCCTTCAACCAGCGTTACGACAAGGCCCTGGACGTGATCGAGCGCCTGGCCCTGGAAAAAGACGTGGCGCTGTACCGCGACAGTTCCAACATCGCCTTCACCCCGATGCTCGACGGCAAGGCGCTGGATGAGGCGGAGTTTTCGCAGTTGCCGGAAGCCGATCGCGAGCGTTTCCACACGGATATTTCCGAGCTGGAAGAGCGCCTCAACGAAGAGCTGGCCAGCCTGCCGCAGTGGAAGCGTGAGTCGAACAACCAACTGCGCCAATTCAACGAAGAAACCATCACCCTGGCCCTGCAGCCTTTGCTCTCACCGCTGTCGGAAAAATACGCAGAAAATGCCGCCGTTTGCGGTTACCTGCAAGCCATGCAGGTGTACCTGCTCAAGACCGTCGTCGAGCAATTGGTGGACGACGCCAAGACCGACGCCCAGGCGCGCAAGTTGCTCGAGGAGCAATACTGCCCGAGCCTGGTGGTGGGCCATCCGGTCAATGGCGGCGCACCGGTGGTGTTTGAACCGCACCCGACCTACGACAACCTGTTTGGCCGCATCGAGTACAGCACCGACCAGGGCGCGCTCTACACCACCTATCGCCAGTTGCGTCCGGGCGCCTTGCACCGCGCCAACGGCGGTTTCCTGATCCTGGAAGCGGAAAAAATGCTCGGCGAGCCGTTTGTATGGGACGCCCTCAAGCGTTCCTTGCAGTCGCGCAAGCTGAAGATGGAATCGCCGCTGGGCGAGCTGGGCCGCCTGGCTACCGTGACCCTCAACCCGCAAATGATCCCGTTGCAGGTCAAGGTGATCATCATCGGTTCGCGCCAGTTGTACTACGCGCTGCAGGATGCCGATCCGGACTTCCAAGAGATGTTTCGCGTGCTGGTGGATTTCGACGAAGACATCCCGATGGTCGACGAAAGCCTGGAACAGTTTGCCCAATTGCTGAAAACCCGCACGTCGGAAGAAGGCATGGCGCCGCTGACCTCGGACGCCGTGGCGCGTCTGGCGACCTACAGTGCACGCTTGGCGGAGCACCAAGGGCGGTTGTCGGCGCGCATTGGTGACTTGTTCCAGTTGGTGAGCGAGGCGGACTTTATTCGCCACCTGGCGGGCGACGAGATGACCGACGCCGGCCATATCGAGCGTGCCCTCAAGGCCAAGGCCACGCGCACCGGGCGGGTGTCGGCGCGGATTCTCGACGACATGCTCGCCGGGGTGATCCTGATCGACACGGCCGGCGCGGCGGTCGGCAAGTGCAACGGGCTGACGGTGCTGGAAGTCGGCGATTCGGCCTTCGGTGTGCCGGCGCGGATTTCTGCCACGGTGTACCCGGGCGGCAGCGGCATTGTCGACATTGAGCGCGAGGTTAACCTCGGCCAGCCGATCCACTCCAAGGGCGTGATGATCCTCACCGGTTACCTGGGCAGCCGGTATGCGCAGGAATTCCCGCTGGCGATCTCGGCGAGTATCGCGCTGGAGCAGTCCTACGGTTACGTGGACGGCGACAGTGCATCCCTGGGCGAGGCGTGCACGCTGATTTCGGCCTTGTCGAAAACCCCGCTCAAGCAATGCTTTGCGATCACCGGCTCGATCAACCAGTTTGGTGAAGTGCAGGCGGTGGGCGGGGTCAACGAGAAGATCGAAGGCTTCTTCCGCCTCTGCGAAGCACGCGGGCTGACCGGCGAGCAGGGTGCGATCATCCCGCAAGCCAACGTCGCCACGCTGATGCTCGACGAGAAGGTGCTGCAGGCCGTGCGTGACGGGCAGTTCCATATCTATGCGGTGCGTCAGGCGGACGAAGCGCTGAGCCTGTTGGTGGGCGAGGATGCCGGTGCGCCGGACGCGGAAGGGCAATTCCCGGAAGGCTCGGTGAATGCGCGGGTGGTTGAGCGTTTGCGTGCGATTGCCGAGATGATCAGTGAGGAAGACTTGAAGGAAGCGGAGAAGGAGCTGGCGCAACAGGCGCTGGCCGAAGCCAAGCCCACCTGACGGCGCAAAGCCTGTGTGGCGAGCGGGCTTGCCCGCGTTGGGCTGCAAAGCAGCCCCAATACCAACCGCCGCATTCTGACGGGCTTACCGCAGCGGCCTCATTGGGGCTGCTGCGCAGCCCAACGCGGGCAAGCCCGCTCGCCACAAAAGCTGATTCGCCATATTTTGACTGGTGTTTAAGGGACTAACGCCCGTTGGTCCCTACAACGTTGGTTTGTTGTAGTAGGCGCTGGCCGAAGCCAAGGCAAACCTGTGTGGCGAGCGGGCTTGCCCGCGTTGGGCTGCAAAGCAGCCCCAAAACCAACCGTTGCATTCTGACGGGCTTACCGCAGCGTTCCCATTGGGGCTGCTGCGCAGCCCAACGCGGGCAAGCCCGCTCGCCACAAAAGCTGATTCGCCATATTTTTGACGGGTCGTTATGGGCCAGCGCCGTTGGTCCCTACAACCTTGGTTTGTCGTGTTTTTCTTCTATCCTCTGCTTTAGGGATATCCACAGGAGTCGCTGGATAGAAACAGCCTCGCCATGGGCCAGGTTGAACACCGATCTACCGAGGGTCGCCGCCATGCCGCGCAACCTTTGCCTCACCCGCCAGTGCTTTGGCCTGGTCACCCGTATCGAATGCTCCATTCGCCCTCTTGCGGGGGATAACGGGATGTGGACGCTGCTGTTTGCCGCCGGAATGACCGGCGAGCAGCCTTCCACCATCAAGTCCCAAGGCCCGTTTCATGGACCTTTCGTGGCAGAAAACATTCTGGAATCAATCGTCGATAGCCTGACCCTGCACGGCTATGAGCTGGCGGGCGACCCGCAGATATGGTGCCTGCATATGCAGGCACATCTGCGCCAGCTCAATGGCGGGCATGAGCGCCTGGCGCTTTAGCCGCCGGTCATTTGCTCTCGGGTTTATCCAGCTTTACCTCGAAACCGTATTGCACGGTGTCCAGGTCGGTGCGCTGGTAGCTTTCCAGGCTCGTCGGCTGCCCGTAGAAGTAATGCACATCAAACAGCGCGGTGCCGTACTCCTCGGCACGGTGGCTGACGCCAAGGATTTCCTTGAGGTAGTTGCCGCTGGCGTCCTTGGCGTAGAAGCGCCAGCTGTCGGCGGGGAATTCCTTTTGATCGACCACCAGCGCGTTGTCCTTGAGCGACAGGCCTTTGGGTAGCTGGGCCACGTCAATAATCGCCTTGTCTATTGTGGCTAGGAACAGCGGTACCGAACCCACCACAAACGCCGGGGTTTCCGGGAACAGGTTGAGGTCGTACGTGAGTGTGCCGCTGCCAGCGTTCAACTCGAACGCTTCGCTCGGCAGCTCGATCGGCTCGCCGCGTTGGCCTTTTTCATCCGCGGTGAAGAAGGTGATCGGCGCATCGCTGTTGTTGCGATCAGCGCCAACCAGGTCGTCATTGAACGTGAACGGGTGGTCAAACACGATTTTTGCGGCGCTGGCGTCTTCGGTCGATTGGCTGATGGTCACGCTTTTTTTCAGCTGCTCCTCAGTCATCGACGCATCTTTGAGCCAGCTGGCGGCGCCGTCGTCATACACGGTGACCGGCATCGGCAACGGCTGCACGGTCTTCTGCAGGCTGTTCTTGTCGAAGCGCAGCACCGGCAGGTCGAGGTCCTTGTGGGTGAGGGTGGCCTTGGAAAAGTCCAGTACATCGACCTGCAAATTGTCGATCAGGCCATTGAAATACACCTTGGCGTAATGGCTGCTCTGCTTATGTTCAAAGGCTTTCTGCTCGTCCGTCAGTTGCTGTTCAAAGGCATCCGACCAGGCTTTCTGCTTTTGCATCTCGGCCAGTTGTTTCTCGTAGAAGGCCACTTGCGCGGCGTTCTCGTTGATCGAGCCTGAGCGGGTGAGAAATTGCCCGGTGCTGTCGCGTGCCTGCACCAGCAAAGGGTTCGGCGATTCGTCGCCGACTTCCGGTGCCAGCGGTGCGCTGTTGGTCAGCTCGATCTCGGCGAAGTTTTTCTCAAGCTGCAGCAGTTTGAGGGTGATATTGCCGTCGGTGCGTGGGTGACCTACGTCTTTTTTGGTCAAATCGAACGTCAGCACCTTGCCGGGCGACACCACCTCCACCGCGCCCTTGAGGCTCACGGGCTGGGGCTGGCTCTTGTTGTCGGTCTCTATCCCCTCGATGAACGGGTAGGTCACCGTCAGGTCATCGGGGTTGGTCAGGTTGGAGCTGCTGGGGCTGAGCTGGATGCCCGGATCGGTTTCCGACCACTCTGGCTGGAAGGGGATGACTTTATTGTTGCTCAAGCTCACCGACTGCCATTCGAGCGCGTGGGGGAAGGGGAACTGGTCCGGGGTGTTGAAGTTGAACGGAAATACCGGCTGCAAATCCGTCAGGTAGTCGGAGTGCGAGGCTTTGCGCAGCACGAACAGGCCATTGATATAGGTGTCCACCAGCGCTTGGGGCGTGGGGTAGTGCTTGAGCACCGCAAGGGTGTCTTCGCCGTATTCGGCTTCGATGGGCTTTTCGGCGAGCTTCAGGCGCGCCCGCTCCAGCAACAGCAGCGAGCCGCCGAGGTCGGCGATGGCGTCTCTGAGCTTGGGGTCTTGAATACTGTCCAGCGATTGTTCGAACTTCGCGGTTTTCTCTTCGAGGGTGGCCTGCTTCTGCTCTTCCTTGGGAGAGCAGCCGCTGGCCATCAGTAACGCCGCACACAGGCCAAGCATGGCCAAAGGGGATCGCACATCCGTCATCTGAATCTTCCTGTCCGACAGCATCGAGCCGAGTGAATGGCCTCGACACTAGCAGAAAAATTCTCTTACAGATGCCGCCCAGGTCAGTTTTCTCGCGGTTACAGGTGTTTGGTAGCGGCTGGTATACTCGCGGCCATTTCTAGCCAAGCTGTGTGAGATCCAATGGAACGCTTTATCGAAAATGCTATGTACGCCTCGCGTTGGCTGCTGGCGCCGATCTATTTCGGCTTGTCCCTGGGGTTGCTGGCGCTGGCGCTGAAATTCTTCCAGGAAGTGATTCACTTGCTGCCGAGCGTGTTCTCGATGGCCGAGTCCGAGCTGATCCTGGTGCTGCTGTCGTTGATCGACATGGCCCTGGTCGGCGGCTTGCTGGTGATGGTGATGATTTCCGGCTACGAGAACTTCGTCTCGCAGCTGGATATCGATGAAAGCAAAGAAAAGCTCAACTGGCTGGGCACCATGGATTCTTCGTCGCTGAAGATGAAAGTGGCGGCCTCCATCGTGGCGATTTCTTCCATCCACCTGCTGCGCATCTTCATGGACGCCAAGAACGTCGATCCGCAGCATCTGATGTGGTACGTAATCATCCACATGACCTTCGTGATCTCGGCGTTTGCCATGGGTTACCTGGACAAGGTCACCAAGCACTGATGTGCCACGCCGGCCTTACTGCTCGACGAAGTAGTAAGGCTGGCGGTTGATGGTCATCTCCTTGATCACCTTCACGGGGGTGGTCAGGCCGTTGGTGTGGTCCAGCAGCGCAATGTTGCCGGGCCTGGCGGCGAGGTGAGCCTGCAGTTCGGCCTCGGTTTGCAGGATGGGCAGGTAGCTTTGCAGGTAGAACACGCTGGCCCCGGCGATGCGCTCATTCGGCTGAAACAACGCCAGCTCTTTGCCTTCGGCCTGCAGGGCCTGAATCTGACTGATCACCGGTACGAATGATTGGCGCACATCGGCCTTTGGCGCGAACCAGAAGGCTGCGCTCAGGTAGCAGGCAACCGCCAGGGCGAACACGCCGCCGATCACGGTTGTGTGGTGACGGTACAGCGCCGGTTTGCGTGCTTTGAGCCAATCCAGCAACACCCCGGCATATTCCGCTGCGAGTACGGCGGCAGCGGGTGTGAGTGCCATCAGGTAAACGGTGCGCTTGCTGGAGGCCAGGGTCAGCAGGGTAAATTGCGCCACCAGCCACACACTGAAAAACAGGCGATAGCGGTTGCGCACCAGGCTTTTACGAAAGTGCCACAGGCCCAGGTACACCAGAATGTTCCACGGCAGGAACGCCTCGGGCAGTTTCGCGATGTAATAGTAAAAGGGCTCGTAATGCCCGGCTTCGACAAACGAACCGCTGAAGCGCCCGACGCTGTTGGTCCACAGCACTTCGGCCACCGCCTGCATACCGCCGCGCTGGAACAGGAAGCCCAGCCAGATCAGCAGCGGTACCAGCGCCACTAACGTGAACAGCGCCGGCTTGAGCCAGTCGCCAATGCGCAAGCGCTTGTCCATCAGGCTGGTGCTGGCCAGGTACACAAAGATCACAATGCCCGGCATCGCCAGGCCAAGCACGCCTTTGCTCAAGGTGGCGATCACCATGCCGACGGTAAACAGCGCCCAGGCCCAGGCGCTGGAGCCTTCGCGCTCAGGGCGCACGGCCTGGTAGAACGCCAGCAGTGCGGTGGTCACGCCCAGGCTGAGCAATGAGTCCTCACCCACGCCGCGCACATTGCTCCAATAACTGGCCATGGTCGCGAGGATCAGCGCCGCACTGAAGGCCATGGTCTTTGGGCGACCGAACGTGCGCAACATCGCGTAAAACAGCATCACACTGAACAACCCGGCAAACGCCGAGGCCAGGCGCACGGCCCAGGTGGTGGCGCCAAACACGCGAATCGCCCCGGCATCCAGCCAGAGGCTCAGGGGCGGTTTCTCTAGGAAGGGTTCGCGAAACAACTGCGGGACCACCCAGTCATTGTCCAGGTGCATGGCCATGGCGATCCCGGCTACACGGGCTTCGGTGGACCCTTGCAGTGCATGGTTACCGAGTGCAAAAAAGAACAACAGACCAGCAAGCAGGAGCAGCAAAGGAGCGGGACGCGTCATGGGTTCTGGCTACCGAGGCAGGGGACCGTTCAGGGCGAACGGCCATGGCATTCGGCTAGTATCTATCGGCGTTTCTGAACGTTTCGTGAACGGATGGGGGAATGTTGAAGGGCTCAGCCCCGGCGCTGCGCAAGTCACTGACGCAGCGTGTTTACCACCACAATGCCCAATGGCCCGCTGCGCTTTTGCACCTGCACCCAGCCGTGATCACCACGGCTGCCGGCATGGCAGATTTTTATCTTTTTGTTCACTTCTGCATCGAATACCTCGATGCCTGAACAACTGCGGCTGCCTCCCGCAACGTATTCGTAGGCGGTGACGTAGCTACTGAACGTGGTGCAGGTAAGAAGAATGATCGTTGCCAGCAGGGCGGCCATGACCATGGCACTCGCGATGAGTGCACCGAGAAACACCTTCAGTCGGTCCAGTGGCTTCTTGCGCAGGAACTCGGCGTTCTTGCTTCGCCACTGGTGCAGCATCCAGACGATCGCCAGTAACGGCGATGCGATCAGGCAGGTCTTTTCAGCCACCGGCTTGAAGTGCACAGACGGCCAGAGAATAAATACCCACGCCAGGATGAGCGCCGTGAACAGCAGCAGGCCAATCGCGGCCGGTATTACGAAGGCATAGGAGTTTCGGTTCACTGCAACATGCGTCCTTGTAGTCGAAGCTTAGCGCCTGGGGCGATACGTCCATTAAGCGGGCGTATTCTGCACTGTCGACGCGAAGAACAGAAACGCCTAACCCGTCTCTAATGAGAAGTATCGCCATGTGCGACTTATTCAAGTCCTTCGTCGGATATCGCACCCATGGCTTCATCCTCGACAACCCACCAGGTGGTGGGCGAGCACCACAGTTGGGTCGTGCAGTTGCTGAGGCGCAAGCTGAGTGGCCAGGAGCAGGCCATGGACCTGGCGCAGGACACGTTCGTGCGCATTCTAAGCAGTGGCCCTGTGCCGATTTTTCGCGAGCCGCGTGCTTATCTCACGACAGTCGCCAGCCGTTTATGCGGCCCGTTCCGTCAGGCGCTGAAGCCTGGACCCAGGGCTA
Source organism: Pseudomonas poae (assembly GCA_028869255.1). NCBI lineage: Bacteria > Pseudomonadati > Pseudomonadota > Gammaproteobacteria > Pseudomonadales > Pseudomonadaceae > Pseudomonas > Pseudomonas poae. Next base: position 6,695,082 of record CP110972.1, read on the forward strand.
TGAAGCGGGAATCTCCGGCAAACTCGCCCAGGGCTGGCAACTGCAAGCGGGTTACACCCACAAGGTGAGCCGCGACGACAGCGGCAAAAAAGTCTTCACCTGGGAGCCCGAAGACCAACTCAACGTCTACACCCGCTACAAACTCACCGGCAGCCTCGACAAACTGACCCTCGGCGGCGGCGCCCGCTGGCAAGAGGTGTACAACTACCGCAAGGCCGCCAACCAGGAGTTTTCCCAAGACCCGTACTGGCTGGTCGACCTGATGGCGCGCTACCAGATCAGCAAAAACCTGTCCGCTTCGGTGAATGTGAACAACGTGCTGGATAAAAAGTACTTCACCAATATCGGTTTCTACCGGTCTTCGTACTACGGCGACCCACGCAATGTAATGCTGTCGACCCGTTGGAATTTCTGAGGCGCGTGCACGCCAAAGGCCGAGCCGCTTGAATGCGCCTCGGCCTTTTTTGTTACCGGCTTGTTTGCGGCGCCAGCGTGTCCAGCACGCGATCGATCAACAGCTCACCCAACACGATCAGTTGCTGACTGGCCAGCAGCTTATGGCGGTGTGAGCCTTCGAGCTCAAAGGCCAGGTCGGTGGTCATGGCGTTGAGTGAGGCGAGGGTTTCGCTGGCTTGGACCAGAAGGGTTTCGGCGGGTATGTCTTGGGCGAGGGTGAAGAGGGTTGTTGGGGAATTGGATTGGGGGTGATTTTTTTCATGATGAAGCTCCCACACTGTTTAAAGGAGCCGCCGCCCCCCTGCTGTCAAACAGGATTGGGTGGAAGCTGTACGCGGGTTGACAGACCGGAAGTGTAGGAACCCGGCGCACCCGAAGATGCCCCACGCACAGCCGCCATAAACAAAGCGGAACACGCGAAGCATGCCGCTAAATCAAAGGGTGTGAAAGGTTACACTTTTCAGCCTGTCAAAGCCGGTCGCTGATGAGCAGCGACTGGGGGACGTTAGCGTTATGCGGTGGGTTGTGCCAGTTCACCAGAAGCCCGACATCTTGAAGGAAAATTCCGAAGGGCGGCAGGCTGGGCTTTTTCAGGCCCCAGAAACAACAAAACCCGCACTAGGCGGGTTTTGTCGATGCTTCGAATTGGTGGGCCGGGGTAATCTGAATTGGTTTCTTAGATATTTGATTTAATTGACTAATGTGAGTTCGTAAGTTTTTTTGGAATACCAACTGGAATACCACGAGGAGATGGAATAAGCCGCATGCTTTGTACCCGAATCTTTCAGAGCACGGCTAAAAGTCTTTTCTTTACTCGAAACCGGGCAAGCTGAGCATGCCACCTGTGGTGCGTTTGCCAAAACCGGTGGGAATTAAGATTTTTTGCTTCTTCATCTTTGCGAGTACGGCCAACCATTCGGAATTGCCAAAGCGCAGCTTGGTGTCGTTCCAGCGATGCATGACTTCGTCCACGATGGCTTCATCGGAAACCGGGCGGCCTTCGAGAATAAAGTCGTTCCAGACGGCGTAGAGGGTCACTGTCATCTCGCAGCGATCCGTATCCCAGTCCCGCATCAGCTCAATGATTTGCTCAATGGCGGCTCGCTCAGTGGCTGACCAAGCGCTGGTGTACGCCTGGCGATGTTGTCCCGCCTGCGAAAGCGGGCGGTAGGCATGGCCGACGGTCTCTCGCTCGATGCGTTCGTACCATTGATGGTTTTGCAGCTCACCCTCGATCTGGTTCATCAGTTGGCGATCATGGGGGCCAGCCACGTTGCGTAAGTAACTGCCTTGAATCGTAGCGAGCCTAGCTGCATGCTCGGCTAGGTAAACCACCTTCTGCAGTTTGCGCTGGCCAAAGGTGCGCTGGGCGTGAAGCCTGTGAGTGACTTCGGCAGCGAGCAGGGTGCGAGCAGCTTTTTGTTCCGTGGCAACGGGAGCCTGCTGGGCATCGTCGGCAAGGGCTCGTTCGACTAGGGTGTTTGCCAACTGCTCGTTCAACTGACGGGCCTGGGTTAGGCGAGTTTTGAGTTGGTCGCATATGGCCATTAGCTGGTCGACTTTTGCGACGATGCGGTGTTGTTCGCTTATAGGGGGCACCGGCACCGGCAGATCTCGAATATTATTCAAATTAAGACCCGGTTTGGCTCCGTAGCTATTTTCGAGTAGCAAAGCTCTACCACCATGCGAATTAGTAAGCCATTTATGTATGAATACTCCAAATGATCGATTAGCAAGCCTTATCAAAGCCACATGCTGGCTCACATATGCATCATCAAGAGAATCCTCAACTATTGCTGCCTTAGCTACGTTGGCGCCAGTGATGGTAATTAAAAGATCGCCCAGCTCAACTCTTGTCCTAATACCTTCGGCCGACTTAGGGAGACGAACGAAAGCGCGATTATCGAACTTCAGTTTGTCAGTCTTAATGTCTTGCGAACGGATAAAAGTAGAGCCTGAGTCCGAGTAGTACTCATTCCAACCGCGTGAGCCGCTCGTTATCAAGACGCTTAAATCGCCAAGTCGTGCCCAAGACCATCTTGCTGGAATGCCAAATGCTTGTTCCTTCTCAGATAGCATGGCGATAGGTTTTTGTTTTTTGATCTTGCCCTTCGCCACTAGCCGCGCTTTCTCTTCAGCAATCCGCTTAAGCAACTCGTTGGCCGGTTCATCGTTGGGGGCTTGGGGTACCAATTTTCCCATAACAGCCAGTTGCAGCATGGTTTGCTTGAGGGCGTCGATGCTGGGTTCAGTGGTGAACAGGGTGTGGAAGTGTTCGGCAAGGCGTTGCCAACTGGTGGAGAAGTCGGTCGCGTCGCTGGCTTGAGTCAGGCTGTCGAGCAGTGCCTGTACCAGTTGGGCATGGGCGCTTTCTGCGTCGGTCTGCTGGGCTTCCAGGTGGTCGCATAGGGCCATCAGTTCATCGACTTTGGCGACGATGCGGTGTTGTTCGGCGAGCGGCGGCAGCGCAATAACCGACTCTGAAATTTGTCCGCCTGAAAGGTGGTCAACAGTCGTATAAGCCTTGACGCCCTGAAGTTCTAGCAGTCGGGCCTGTAAAGACTCTGCGATGAATCGACAGGCAATTTCTTTACCAAAGAAAACCAAGCGACTGACTCGTTGATTCAGAAGTGAAGCTTCACCTTCCCAAGCAGCAACGCGAAATTCTCCATCCATACTTATTAGGTAATCACCGCGTTCAACCAGAAACTCTGACCGGTAATCACCCTCGTAATAGGTTCCAGAAAAAACTTGTCCTACATCCCTAATTCTAATCAGAGGCAGTCCAAGGCCAGCTTGGTTGAAACCATTAGATTTGAAAGCGAACCCAGCCTGCGAGAATGCGATGTCAGCAAGGCGAATCCAAGCCCATCCTGCCGGTAACTCGAATGGCCGATCTTCTTCAGAAATCTGTGACAGTGGTTTTTGCTTTCTAATTTTCCCCGAAACTTCAAGCTGCGCCTTTTCCTTGGCAATACGCTTAAGCAACTGACAGGCAGGTTCATCATCTGAGTTCTGCGCAAGCAGTTTCCCGCGCACCGCCAGCTCTAGAATCAGCTCACGCAGCTTTTTGATGCCATTCGGTGCACCGGCCAACAGTAGCAAGTTATCGGTCAGCAACGCCGTCATACCTGGCGCTCCAAGGCTTCAGCCAGCACGGATTTAAGCTGCTCGCGGAGGTCGCTAATTTCGCCTTGCAAGCTTGCGTAGTTACGCAGCAGCTTGTCTGGGTTATGGATTATCTGCTCGCCGATATGCGGATTCTTGCAGTCTATGTTCCAGTTGCGCGCCCGCAGTTCCTCAATGCCGACCCTCCAGGCAAATTCGTTCTCAACCCGCGCGGCGAAACCATCGACCTCATTGCCCCACCAGTCTTGTTCCACGGCAAATTCTTCGATACGCATGGGGCGAGTCTTGGAGTAGTTCTTTACGCCGGTCGGGTACTGGTGTTCGTAGAACCACACCTGTTTAGTCGGTGTGCCCTTGGTGAAGAACAGCAGGTTGGTCTTGATGCTGGTGTAGGGGTTGAACACGCCGTTGGGCAGGCGAACGATTGTGTGCAGGTTGCACTCGGTCAGCAGTTTTTCCTTGATGCGGCTTTTGATGCCTTCGCCAAACAGAAAGCCATCGGGTAGCACCACGGCGGCGCGGCCACCGTCTTTCAGCAACTGCATGATCAACACTAAAAACAGGTCTGCCGTCTCACGAGTGCGGAAGGCCGCTGGGAAGTTGGTTTCGATGCCGTCTTCTTCCATGCCACCGAACGGTGGATTGGCGACGATGCAGTGCACGCGCTCACTTGGTCCCCAGCTGATCAGTGGTTTACGCAGGGTATTGTCGTGGCGAATCTGATTCGGCACTTCGATGCCGTGCAGGATCATGTTCGTAGTGGCAAGCAGGTGCGGTAGCGGCTTTTTCTCCACACCGAAGATGCTGGCCTGCAGGGTCCGTTCGTCTTCGGCGGTTTTTACATAGCGGCTGCGTTTGTGTTCGATGGCACAGGTGAGGAAGCCGCCGGTGCCGCAGGCCGGGTCCATGACCTTTTCGTCCAACTTCGGATCGACCATGCGCACCATAAATTCGGTGACCGGACGAGGGGTGTAAAACTCGCCGGCGTTACCGGCGTTCTGCAGGTCGCGCAGCAGTTGCTCGTAGAGATTGCCGAACTCGTGGCGCTCCTGGGCCTTGTTGAAGTCCACGCCTTCCTGAATTTTGTTGATCACCTGGCGCAGCAGTTGCCCGGATTTCATGTAGTTGTAGGCATCTTCAAACACGCTGCGCACCACGAAGGCCGATGGCGTATTGCTGTACTCGTGCAGGTTCTGTAACTGGGGGAACAGGTTGTTGTCGATAAAGTCCTTCAGCGCATCGCCGGTCATGCCTTCCGGATCGGCGGCCCAGTTACGCCAGCGGCAACTGTCGGGAATGGGCGAGCGGTAGTTGTCGTCCATCAGCTCCCACTCCTGCTCGCGGTCATCGAAGATTTTCAGGAACAGCAGCCAAACCAACTGGCCGATACGCTGGGCGTCGCCGTCTACGCCAACGTCTTTGCGCATGATGTCCTGGATGGACTTGATGGTGGAGCTAATGGACATGAAGTTCTCTCAACGCGTGCCGCAAGGGGGGGCGAAATTCTACCGGATAGTGTGGACTGCTGCTTTGGCATGTCGTCGGTGCGTAGCCCTTAGCTTGCGTAAAGCTCGTCTTCCAGTTCGTGGATAGCTTTGTTGTAGCCAGCCTTGCCGCCAAAGGCTTTGACCAACTCCATGGGCGCGCCGAACTGGCTGAATGGGTCGAGCTGCAGGATTTTGATGTCCTCGATATGTTCGACGCCAGTATCGGCGTACTTATCCACTAAGGCCTCTAGAACCTGGCGGGCTGCGCCAGAATACTTGGCGAAATAGTTGCGTTTTCTCACCTGCTCGGCTCGCTCGTGGCGTGATAGGGCGGGCTGATCAAAGGCGACGTGGCAGATCAGATCGAACGGATCGAGCGGCTTGCCCTGTTTCTTTTCCACCTCTTCCGCCAAGGCTTCCCACATTACACCCTGGACGGCCATCTCCTCGATGATGACTTTCTTTTGCTCGGAATCACTCCAGCGCCGAAGGAAGTCATCCAGGGAAGCGAACTGCTTTTGTACGCAGGTGCGGGTGTAGTCGTGCAGCGATTCGGTGATCAGTCGGCCATCCGGACCGTAATACTGCACACGCTCGGCGATGACATAAATCGGGACGTTGTCGATGACGTACTTGATGCGTTTTTTGCCCTCATCTTCGCCGGTAAAATCCAGGTCATCACCCTCGTTATCGTTGCCTGCGCTTATGCCATCTTCATCGGCAAGCGGGTCATCCGGCGGTACGGGGGAGTCATCGCCTTCTGGCGCGTAGATCACCACTGGGTCTCCATCGAAGGCCGGGTCGGCAAACAGCTCGGTGGCCTTTTTGAAATCCATGATGGTGAACCAGTATTTGCCGTAGTCCTCGTTGATGCGAGTGCCGCGACCGATGATTTGCTTGAACTCGGTCATCGATTTGATGTGCTGGTCGAGCACGATCAGCTTGCAGGTCTGAGCGTCCACCCCGGTGGTCATCAGTTTGCTGGTAGTGGCAATCACCGGGTAGCGCTCTTCCGGGTTGATGAAGTTATCCAGTTCGGCCTTACCTTCCTGGTCATCGCCGGTGATCCGCATGACGTACTTGCGATTCTCGGCCACACGCTCGGGGTTGAGGTTGACCAGTGCCTGGCGCATGCGCTCGGCGTGGTTGATGTCGTCGCAGAAGACGATGGTTTTCTGAAACGGATCTGTGGCCTTGAGGAGTTCGGTAACCTTCTGCGCCACCAGTTGGGTGCGCGCCTCGATCACCAGGGTGCGGTCCATATCCTTGAGGTTGTAGATGCGGTCTTCGATCAGCTCGCCGTTCTTATCGAGCATGCCTTTAGGTGGCCGCCAGCCTTGCAGGTCTTTGTCGAAGTCGATGCGCACCACTTTGTAGGGGGCGAGAAAGCCGTCTTCGATGCCTTGCTTCAAGGTGTAGCTGTAAATCGGCTCACCGAAGTAGGTGATGCTGGAAACCTCTTTGGTTTCCTTCGGTGTGGCGGTGAGGCCGACATGGGTAGCGCTGGAAAAGTAGTCGAGGATTTCACGCCAGGCGGAATCCTCGGAGGCGCTGCCACGGTGGCATTCGTCGATCACGATCAGGTCGAAGAAGTCGCGGGAGAACTGCTTGTAGATGTTCATCTCTTCATCAGTGCCGGTGACGGCCTGATAGAGCGACAGATAGATTTCGTAGGAGGTGTCGATCTGGCGTTTGGCGATTTTGGTCATCGCTTGGCCGAAGGGCTTGAAGTCGTTGTTCTTTGTCTGGTCAACCAGGATGTTGCGGTCGGCCAGAAACAGGATGCGTTTCTTCTGTTTCGATTTCCACAGACGCCAGATGATTTGGAAAGCGGTGTAGGTCTTGCCAGTGCCCGTAGCCATCACCAGCAGAATACGGTCTTGGCCGCGCGCCACAGCCTCGACGGTGCGGTTGATGGCATTCATCTGGTAATAGCGAGGCATGCGTCCGGAGCCGTCGTCGTAGTAGGGCGCTTCGATCTTGTGTTGGGCTGTTGTATCCAGCCCCTTCCACTGGCAGTAGCGGTGCCAAAGTTCGGAAGGGCTGGGGAATTGGTAAAGGTTGAGTTCGGTTTCTACCTGGCTGCCTGTGCCGCTGCGGTCGTGAAACAGGAAGCCATCGCCATTGCTGGAGAACACGAACGGTACGTCCAGCGCCTCTGCATAGCCCAGGGCTTGCTGCATGCCGGAGCCAACGGAGTGCTTGTTGTCCTTCGCTTCGATTACAGCGATAGGCAGGTTGGCTTGGTGGTAGAGGATGAAATCTGCACGGCGTGCTTCGCCACGGCTGTGAAGTTTACCCCGGACGATAATGCGGCCTTTGGTAAAGCTAACTTCCTCGCGCACCTGCTTGTGCATGTCCCATCCAGCTTGCTGAACGGCTGGGGCGATGTACTTGCTGCAGATGTCCCGCTCGGAAAGCGACTTTTTGTCCATAACCCCAATTCCCTTTCAAGCCGGCCTGGTCGCTCCATTCCGGCACTGCTGATCGTGCTCGATGGGCGTAAATGTACCTTGTTTGATAGTGGCACGGGGGGAAGATCGGATTTTGGTGATGGAGTTGTAGGCAAGATAAGCCGAGGCGATAGCAGGACTAGTGTTTCACGTCGTCCCCGCAGTGCTTTTATCTTGGATCGTGCCCTAGGGCAGGGTGAAGGTGGCTAGGAAGCAACGCCGTTAGGCAATCGGCAAAGAAGCCTGAAAATTTGGGGCTCTGTATTTTCCTGCCAGACGCGACAGGTATCCAGAGGGATGGTCGATTCTAAAAATTTTAGTGGTGGTTTTTGGCGGCGGACTCAACCTTTCGACGTGAAGCCGAGAGTTGTATGCCGTAGACCCCAAGTCATAAGTGGCATTATGCTACCCATTATCAGAATTTCCACGGAAGGGTGCTTGATGTCGCAAGATCTCCTGCTTACACAGAATGCCCAATTCTACCGCCCTACGGCCCCTTTTACTAAGGCTACGCTCACGGTAATCCTCGAAGCTGCCAGCTCCAATATGACTATTGGCAGCGCGCTTATCGCGGACATTTTGGACCAGGATGATGCGCTTCCAGACGGCAGTAAGTTCTCCTATAGCCTCCGCGTCTTCAGGACCGACCGTGATGTACATTTTTGGCAGCAGCCACTCAAAGATACGATCTATGCTTTCATTTTGATCATTGCCATAGATGGTTGTATCGCTATATTCAAAAAGTCTTGTGCCAGCATAACGGAAAGCATGGACAAGCATGCGATGCTAATTCGGAGTAGTGAGCTGACCTCTGCTTTTAGCGACGTCGATGCGCAGTATCAAAAGATGGCGACCCGCAACATGACTGTGTCCGATCGAGCAATGCGTGGCCGTGCCTTTGAAGCTTCAGATCTGAAAGGGCTTATGTCTGTACACGCTGCGGGGAGATCAATACCCTACTTCTTTAAGCTTAAATTGAAGGGGCGTACTAAAACTATTTCCGCGCAAAGCGGTCGCGTGGTCGAGGCATCGGAACGGAAATCGGTACATCACGCCGTGGAATGGGCTAAGGCACAACTGCACGATATTCATAATCCTTCTACTGAAAAAGACTTTCTCGATAATTTCGCAAAATTTATCGAGCTTGATTTAGTCTGGAAATCGAGTGCGCCAAACGCAATTCTGCTGGAATATTCGTTTTTTGTTGAAAACGTAATAGATCAAGGTATCCCTGTTTTTTACACAACCAAACATGGTCGTGTTATTGAGATGACATCTAAGCAGATCAAGTCCTTGATTGCGGAAATGGAACAGGTTTACGAAATTGGTCCGGCACCCGATTACGAACTCCTAGGTAGCTTTAGGGCGGCCACACTCAAAAAGAATCTTCACTCGATTGCCGTCAATAGCCGGGCACTCCGAAATATTCATTTTGAGCAGAACGGCAAACGGATCACACTCCAGGCGTACATCAAGAAGCAGAGTTTGGCAACTATCACATTCTCCGATCCAAGGTACATGTACTTTATGGGTCAGTGCTTTGAGGATGGTGCGGGGATCAACGAAATCCCTTCAATGCTTCGGACATTAAAAGTCCTACCTACGCTAGCCTTAGCGACCTCTGAGAAAGGTGAAATCACAAAGAAGATAACTAAGTTTGACTCCTCCTCGGTATTTGATATCGTTGAGATAGCTCATGGTGCTGACGACTACGTTTTCTGCGATGATCTAGGTAACGAGTGGGCGGATCACATCACTTTTAATCAAACTGATTTTTCCGTGTCTTTCATACACTCCAAACATGGGAAGCCTAGCAAGTCGGCCAGTAATCTCCATGATGTCGTGGGCCAGGCCATCAAAAACATCGGTAATATGGACGTTGATCCGAAGCTGTTTCTAAAAAAGCACAAGGAAAAGCTTCAAAAGAAATATAGCGGTGGTCTTTTGAATCGCACGAGAAAAAGTATTCCTGGCAAGTTTGAGGACTATCTTTACAAGATCAGGCAGGACTATCGATTCAATCGAAGGTGTATCATCTGCTGTTCGTTCATATCGAAGAAAATTATTGAGAAGGAGTTCAAGAAAATCCAGAAAGGAAAGAGTGTGGCAGGTAACATAACCCAGCTCTACTGGATCTTATCGTCGTTCGTGCATGCCGCTAAAGAAGCGGGTATACATCCCATCGTTTATTGCCAAGAATAATTTGATAAAAAATCACCTAAATTCGAGCGATAGATCAGTATTTTCTATCATTCCCTAATCGCTTCCAGATCAATAGAGCGGTGAGTTGATAGTAATACCGGGTAGCGTCGGAATGGTCTTTCAGGTGTTGAGTGAAAAACCAGCGCACATGCTTGAGCTGCCAGCTCCAGGGATTGTCTCGCTGCCATCGTTGTTGAATGGCCGCTTGCATGATTCGGGCTTGCCGCAGGTGGCGTTGCTGCGTGTTTTTCGAGCCGGTCAGTACGCCGCTCAGGAACAGCGCCGTATCGAAGGGCTTGGTCATGCCCGACCTCCAATGTAGGCCGAAACTACATCGATCCGGTTATGCCCGAGTTCAAGGCTGATCTGTTGGCGCGCCTGCTGATCAAGGTCGCGGTCAATGCGATAGCAGTGGCCACCATTGATCGGGGCGGCGTGGCCCGTGAGCTGCTCGTAACGCTCGCAGGCGTAGGCCGCTCGCAGTTCATGAAAACCCTTCAGCCCTTGTTCATGCAGCGTTTCTCGGGCGGGGAGCACGGTCTGTTGCAGGAACGCGGCGTAGCTTTCGTCTCGGGCCAGCAAGTTGCGGCTGCCGGTCGGCGACGCATGACGAGCCAACTGCAGAGCCGCCTTCACCTCTTCATTAGCCGCGATCCATCGCGGCGCTGAAGCCCCTGAGCGGCCGCCTTTGGTGCCGTCCTGGATGTTGATGCGCCCTAAGTGTTCGGCTTCGCATTGCAATCGTGGCAGGTCAGCCAAGATCACCTCGCGCAGGCGCATGCCAGTTGCTCGGGCCAGCAGGACAATCGCGGCCACCCGCTCATGGTGCTGTTCGCCAAGCACCTCAAGCACTCGTTGCACCTGTTGACGGTCTTGGCCATCCGGTGCGCGGGTGCGTACGTTCGAGCGCTTCTGTCCCAACGCCTGACTCGGGCTGGCGATCCTCACGTCCTGATCACCGCGCAGCGCCGCGAGGGTGCGGTTGACGCTGCTCAGGCGGTTCTGCGCGGTAGCGATGCAGAGTTCACCTTGCTGGATCTGCTGGCGCAGGTAAGCGGCGTAGTCTTGCAGCGTCTGTCGATCGATCTGGCGCGCATCGTTGTAACCGGGGCCGTCCTCTGATCGACACCAACGCACAAACGCCTGCCAGCGATCACTATGCGCTTTGACCGTGGCGAAGTGGCCGCCGGCAAACAAATCCTTGAGCGCTTGTGGGCCGGCGTAGCTCAGCTGGCGGCCATAGCCAAAGTTGCGACCATCACGCCGACCGACCAGAGCCATCGTCATCACCGTTTTCGTTTGTTTGCAGAAAGAGCAGCAAGGCTTTCCAGTGGGGGCTGAGTCTGTCCACCTGCTGCCAGCGTGTCGGGCGGATCAGGAGGGCGTTCTTCTGATGTTGCAGCAGTGCCCCTTCCTCACGCAGTTGCTCGATCAGCAGGGCGAGGTTGGCAGGCTCAAATGGTGGTGTGGCGACAGCGGCGACACCGGCGACAACCCGCGTCGTTTCTGGCCTGGCGCGTGGCGACAGGGTGGCGACAGCTGCGGCGACACGCCGCGATTCTGGCTGCGGTTGATGTTGCGCCTGGTAGCGGCGCACCGCGTCATTGAGGCGAAACATGGCGGACCTCGAAAGTTTTTCCGTCGCGGCTGCTCAGCCAGCGATGAGTGATCAGTACGACCAATAAAGAGGCGGTATGGTCAGCGCTCTTGCGGGCAAAACGAGGGCCGTTGCGATTGACGTCGCGGATGGTGAAGTGGGTCCAGCCTTTCTGCACCAGCCAGCGCAGCAGCCGATCTGCTTCCTCGCGTCGGCTATTGACCGGCTCCTGTTCGGTCAGGCGCTGAATCTCGGCCAGGTAGTAATCCATCAACGTGGAGGCGCGCTGGATGTGTGCTTCGTCCAAGGCACTGGCCTCTTCAACCATGGCCAGTACACCTGCGATGCGCAGCACATTCGCCGCCGCCTTGCTCGCGACAGGCTGGACGCCGGCCAGCTCGCCGAACTCGCCCGACTGGCACTCGATGGTGTCGTGAATATCGATCCAGGCCCGTCGGGCCCGGGGAGTCAGCTCCAGCGTGGTGGGATTGAGTGAGCCATCCTGGTGAAGCAACCAGGGCTTTTGCAGCAGGGCGCTGATCCGCTGCTGGTAGCGCTGGACTTTGGCATCCCGGCTCAAGTCGATCGCCCTATAGAGCCGCTGGCCGGCCAGGCGCTCGGGCCAACTGATCAGACAACGGCCCAGGATGCCTTGGCCATTGATCACCGGGTCTTTGAAAAGTTGGTTGGCCAGGTAGGGTTGCAGCATCAGATGCAGGCTGAGGCGGCGGTCATAGGCCCGCAGGCTTTCTCCGGCCATGGAGCGCGCCCGGTCGATCGGGCTGCCATCCCACAGCATCGACAAGGTGGTGATTGCCTTGAGCAGATTCTCTTTGCTCATGGTGCTGCTACCCAAGAATTGGCCACCTTCATCATTGAACAAACCCATGCTGGGCAAGCCATGGCACAGGCTTTTGACCAGGGCCTCGATGGTCGGTTCGGCAATGATCAGTCTTGGCGGTACCGGTTCGGACTGCTCACCGCCTTCCGCCTCCGCGTGTTTCTTTGCGGTTTTGGGCTTGGCCATGATGTTGCTGGCGGCGCGATAGGCTTTGAGCTTTTCCGCATACTGGGTCCACTGCTGTCGTTCCCAGTCGCGCGCCGCCTTCAGTGCCAGATGGTCCACCGCGCTTTTGCGATCCCCCGAGGACGCCACCGTCAGTAGGTAGAGGGACAGCGGATAGGTTCGACCGTCGAGTTGGGCATTGGCGTGGCCCTGGCTCACCAAGGCAGCGGTAGCCAGCACCGACTGTGCAGCCATGGCGCAGGGCACGCCAATCACCTCGGCCAGTCGCTCGACCGCAGGGCCCAACAGATCCCCGAGTGCTTCGACCGGGTAGGGCAGTGGCGCCTGCTGGCACTCCAGCAATGGTTGTGGGGGTTCGAACGCTTCGCACAGTTGCATCGAAATTCTCCTGAGATTATCGACTTCGTCCTCACTCATCCCGCCACGGTTGTTGAGTGTTATCAGGGATCAAGGCCCCTGCGACCTGTGAGGTTTGTCCACTAACGCGGGACTGGCGGCTCTTTACGACCGAGAGCTTGGGCATCTCATGATCTGGCCTCCTGAACACCGATAGCGGTGGGCGGGTGGAGGCTGCACTGGCTGACGAGACCGGTGCCGCGAGATCCTGAGTCAGGTGAAGGCAGTGAGGCGATGACCGGGGCATGCCTGACTGTCAGTCAGGTGCAGTCCATTTCATGGGCTGCGGCACCATCATCGGCATCGCTGTGGCGAGTGAGCATTCGGCGTTTGTCACGCCGATTGTCACGAGGGGGGAAGCCGCAAAGCCCCATGCGAGCAGGGCTGCAGCAGTGTGAGATTCGCCCGTCTCTTTAGGGGGCAAAGAGACGGGCAACAGGTTGGCGCAAGAAATGGCCAAGCGGATAAGTTGCTGCAGAACAGCCAGGAGGGGGCATGAGTTGCCGCAGTGGGCATTCTGGAGGAAGTGGCATCCATCACATCGCTGTGACCGTGCGAGCCGCCGGACGCTAATCGCACTTGGGGAGAACCACCACGATGTGGCGTAGCCTCAAAGGTTCTGGCTACCTGGGTGCTGTCGAGGACAGCGCTGGTACGGTTCTGGTTTAGCGCTCGTTCTGCTTGCGGTCAACCGGATTTTGGGGGCGAATCTTGCGCCAATCGGTAGCGCTGGAAGACCTTGGAGGCCGGTGGCTTTCCATAGCCGGGTGGTCGTTCGTCGGTTTTTAATGTGAGCCTGCGTCATTGCATGGACTTGACCACCCATGTGCATCGTCACTGACCAGTCAATTGCATTCGTGCTGATCAACCGTTTGCATTCGATTTGACCAGCACACGCCGTAGTGACGACCGGCGGAGAACGGCCAGGAGCTGACACTCACCAAGGCCTGCTTCGGACTCGTGTTACCGGTGTTGGATGCCGTGTGACCAGGCGTAGATCACCCCGGATGCTCGCCTTGCTACACAACAATAGGTGGGCGCAGATGGGCGTCGAGGGTCAAGCCGAAGTTGAACTGCCCAGTGGACTACTCTCGAAACAGCCACGGGATGCCAAAATGCATATCGCGTAGTTGTGCTCCTGCCAACATGCAATTAAATCTCTAGGCCATAGCTTGATGATGTCGCACGTGCTCCGTGAGCTTTCTAACGCGGCAGAGTGCACAAGACATCGGTTGCCGGCAATGCCGACACACCCTTAGCATCCTGACCCAGTTATTCCACTCGATGTGTACTGCTATATCGTTTGATCACATGATAAAGTCCGCCTCCAGGCCTCGGACGATCGTTGTAGATCACTCGCCAGGACGGACAACGGAAGGGCAAGGAAGATGAATGAAAACCAGGCAGTGCAGCGTATCCATGCCTACCTGACTCATGAGCTCGGATACCCCACCGAACTGATTCAACGGGAATACAAGACCAGTCGTAACGCGCGCTTGGACTTGGTCGTGATGCTGGACGGTCGCATTCGGATCGTCTGTGAGGCCAAGCGCCTCGACAAACTGCCTCGGGACTCCAGGCTACTTCCATTCGACGCCCTGATCCGCCAGATCCAGTTCGCGGCAATCGAAGTTGGGGCGCGTTTCTTCCTGGTGTCCGATGGCCAGCAGATGCTCTGGTTCGAGACTGACGAATCGGGCCGGCCCTTGCAGCTAGCGACGCCGAAGACCTATCGAGACATGGTCTATGGAGGCTCCGACAGTCAGTCCCGCGCCAGTCAGGTAGCGGGAGTCAGACGCACTTTGCGCAACATACTGGAGCTCTCGCGCCAGCAACGGTGGTCGCCCGAAGCCTTAGCCCTCATCTTCTATGCGCACCTGCAGCGGCGACGCGGCCGCGAGATGTTCTGCAATTTGCTGGTCGGTGGTTCCGATTCCGAGGCGGCGCTCGCCGCGACCCGGTCGGAATGGCCGGATGCATTGGACACTGGTTTCGAAGAGACGCTTGCCTTCGTCGCCAGACAGGACCTAACCTCGCCGCGTACCTACGAAGAAGCACTCGACCTGCTCAATGCCTCAGCGCTGGACAAACTCGCGCCCGCCGACGCTCTGCCGCTGCTCGACGAGATCCTGAGCCGCTATCCCAAGTCATCGGGAGCCACCCGATTGCCGCGCTGGACAGCGGATTTGCTTGTGCGTCTCGCAGACATCGAGCCCGGCGACCGGGTGCTCGATCTTCATTGTGGCCTAGGCAACCTATCAGCAGCTGTGCGCTTAGCGGGAACCACACCGCCCTCGCACATGGTCCTGTTTGCTCGCCATGCGACTGATGCCATGTGGGCCTGCGTGCAGCAGTTGGTGTTCGGTGCCGACCAACCATCGATCTCGATCGGCGATCCGCTCAAGTCCACGCGACCTACGCACCGGCAGGACGGTCTAGCCGACCGCATCCTCATAGCGCCGCCCTTTGGGCTGACCGTCCGGCACGAGCGACTCAGCGACCGACAAGGCGGTGTGCAGTCGAGCGCGGAGGCTTATATTCACCTTGCGCTAAAGCGCCTGTCTCCAACGGGCCGGATCGTCGCGCTGCTACCGAACGGTCCACTGGGCAATCCTGACAGGTCTCAGCTGCAGGAACTCCTGCGGCGTAATGGGCTGCAGGCCGTGATTGACGTCGGCACCTTCCAGCCCGATTCGGCCGTGGCAGCGAGTATCGTCGTGCTCGACAAATCCGCGGGCTCAAGGGAAGTCCTTTTCTTCGCAAAAGCCCAGAGTCGCCAGCACCAGGACAGCTTCGACTGCACGTCATTACCTGGGCTACCCCATGTCTTGGAGCGATTCAGGTCGTGGATGCAGAATAATGATGTCGGGGACGACGACCTCGGCCTGACCGCGACGGCGACACCTGCGCAAGGCGTGCTGAGCGCCGGCCCTTATCTTGCGCGCCAAGCGCAACGGCAGCTTCCCTTGCCTCCTTCAAGCATCATTCGCTGGAAAGTCTTGCTCTCGTGACGAAAGGCGGCGCCATCCGACGCTCGAAGGACGCCGGCGATGTCGTGTTCATTGGGCCAGGCGCGATACGTCCGTTGGAGATACAGCTGGACCCGCTAGATCGAGCAGACGACGTCGAGGTGCAGCAATACCCCAAGGCGGTCGCCAACGAAGGCGACATCGTAATGAACGGGCTGAGCACCTATTTAGGTGCCGCTGCGCTCATCGAGAGTGGCCGGTTTCCCATCAACCGGCACATCTTCCGCATTCGCGTGCACAACGCACTCGTGCTGCCAGAGTACCTCGCGATCGCGATCAACAGTCGTTATGTGCATGAGGCCTTGATTGCGGGCGCCGGCGGGAGCGTAATGACGATGCTGAGGTTAGAGGCCTTAAAACAGGTTTTGATCCCCGTGCCTCCTCAGATGATCCAGGCCGAGATTGTCCGGCGAGTCGCCCTCGCAAAGGAGGAGCGCGACGTTGTCGAAAGGTCGCTCCAGCAGAAAGAGCAGGCGCTCTCGGTCCTGGTGCGTGATCTCGACCTTGGAGAGACGGTATGAAGTACCCCGTTCATGTCAGCGGCAGGGTGCTAGAGCGGACGCTCGATACTGTGCTCGAACTCTTGGGCAGCTCGCAACACCTGCTGTTCGCCGCCATGGACCGGTTGACAGTTGGCACGCCTTCGCACGTCGTCGCGCCGACCGGTCCCGCCGAATTCGGCAGGAAGAGAAACGAGATTGCGAGGATCTTCCAATCGCCGATGATGCTGCGGGGCCTAGCGATAGCGCTGCAACTGTTCGAGGAGGTCTACCGCGACGTCGACGAGCAAGGCGGCGTTCCGGGCTACCGGCCGCAAGATCTGCTGGATCGGCTGCGTATCGAGACCGAACAACCCGACGAGACAATCTCGCTTTCTACGGACATGCGTTGGATCGTGGAGTGGCCTGTTAGCTTGCCTGCTAATGGACCGGAGGCGCGCATGAGCTGCGAGTGGCTCGCTCGTCCCTGGGGCGCTGTCGTGCCGCCTTACGTCGTTAACTACCTCTCAAGCGCCGCGACGGCGCGACGGCAGAAGCGCAACGACGCTGCCGTGGCGCTGCTATCGATTGCGGCCGAGGCGACGCTGCGCGACGTCCTTTCGAGCCACGGCTATTCCTTCACGCACGGTGCGGTATCAAAGGACGTCTACGCCTACAGCCGCGCGCAGGTCACCGCGGACGCCGCAACGGGCACCTACATCGTGAAGTTCCACGACCCGATGCCATTAGGCGTCACCGATTTCAGCGACTCGTTTGCCGATGCACCGGTAGAGATAAAGCTGAAACGCGTGCTGAAGAACATTAGCGGAACGCGCGTCGATCTCAACATCGTCGCGCCGAATCCACTCCACGAGCACTGGACAACCGCGACGGTGGAAACGGCCGGAGTTCCAACCGTTGGCGGCCTCGGCGTAGCGCTGGAGATCGCCCGGAACCAGCTAGCCTGCGTCACGGCGGAAGACCTCGCCCTGGATTTCGACGAAGTGCTGCAGGCGGTCCGGAACAACCTAGTGCACCTGTCGGGCGCGGCGCTCGATACACCGCTTCCGCGCTTCGACGTCCTCCAGAGCGGCTTCGCCTTGCGGGATTTCCTATTGAACGACCTGCTGGTGCAGGATTTTGTCGCCGCCATCTCCAGGTTTGTCACGACCCAATACGTCAAGCTTCGTCACTCCGGGACGCTCTACACCTGAGCTGCTCAGAGAACACGCCGTCGACGATGCTAGGGGCGATTCAAGGTGCCCGGCAGATGGTAACATTTTGCCGATTTCCCCCAGCCTTGGGGAAATTCGCGGCCCAGGGTTAGCACGGTTTCAATCGGTCTGCTAGCGAACAAGCTTTAGCTATTTAAGGGAGAGCTGCCTGGAACGGACGGCCATCTCAAATCACACGGTTTGCGTTATGCGGGAACTACCCAACGAGGTCCTATGAGCACAGGTGATCTTCAGCTGCGCTCGGTCAGCCAGGCAATGACCGAGTCGTTCTTCATCCCCGCTTACCAGCGTGGCTATCGCTGGACCTCTCGGCAAGTTACTGAGTTGCTTGACGATGTGGCCGCTTTCACAGAAAGGAAAAGGCAGGTTCAGGGAGAGTTTTACTGCCTGCAGCCAATCGTCGTTACACAACGCAACGGCCACTGGGAACTCATTGATGGGCAGCAACGGCTTACCACGATCTTCCTGATCCTCTCCTATTTCAACAACCGCTTGGTAGTTGACGAGCGCAAGACTCTGTTCGCACTCAACTACGAGACTCGTCAGAACAGCGCGAGCTATCTGCGCACCCTCGACGAAGAGCTACATGAGGAGAACATCGATTTTTTCCATATCTGGCAGGCGTACCAAGCCGTTCGCGATTGGTTCAAGCCTAGGAGCAACCGGCTGAACTACATCGAGGCCGCCTTTCTGAATGAGGTCAGAGTCATCTGGTACGAGGTTGACCAGTCCGTCGAGCCGATTGACGTATTCACGCGCCTGAATGTTGGCAAAATCCCGCTCACGAACGCGGAGCTTGTGAAGGCCCTGTTCTTGCGAGGTGGCAATTTCGACGGTGAAGGAATACGCGCCAAGCAATTGCAGCAGTTGAGGATTGCCCAGGACTGGGATGAGATCGAGCGACGTCTGCAGGAAGAGGCTTTTTGGTACTTCTTGGCCAATCGACAACAAGAAGCGAATCGGATTGACCTAGTCCTTGGGTTACGGGCCGACGAATTACAGCAGGTTGCGAATCGCTGGGATACTAACAGCCTGTTCCTTGCATTCAACACGCATCTAACTGAAAAGCAGGACGCGGTTACAAGCGAGTGGGACGCAGTAAAACGAATGTTTCTGCAACTCGACGAGTGGTTCAGGGACCGGTTCTTGTATCACATTGTTGGCTTTCTCCTAAGCCAAGACGTCAAAGTGGGACAGATACGCGACCTCGCGCGAAGCTCTGGTTCCAAGACAGCCTTTCGAGCTGCGCTCAAGGCAGAAGTGTTCAAGCTGGTCTTTGGTAAATCTCGAAGCAACGCGGGTGAAAGCGATTTGGCCCGGTTCGTTGAAGACCACGTCGCGCAGCTGGACTATGAGTCGCATCGTGAGTCCATCCGCCGTCTGCTCCTGCTGTTCAACATCGCTTCGTTACTGGAACTCGGCGATAGCGGGCCGTGGTTCCCTTTCGACCACTTTAAGAAAGATCAGTGGGACTTGGAACATATTCGCTCGGTAAAGTCTGACATGCCTCAGCGTATTGACGCCCAAAAAGCCTGGCTCGGACAGGCTGTCGAATACTTCTCCGAGCCCGAGTTGGCAGCGGTAGGCCGTGTCCCCCCACATCCGAGCAGGAGCTGGTTGAGCGCTTGCGGACGCTGCGTGACAAGGAGCCCTTCGATGCTTCCGCATTTGAAGTTGCGTTCAACGACGTCATAGATCGCTACGATCCGGGTTCAGATATTGAAGTCGACAACAGCATTGGTAACTTGACATTGCTTGACGCAGGTACAAACCGAAGCTACGGGAACGCTATCTTCCCTCACAAGCGGCGCAAACTCATCGCGCTGGACAAGGCGGGGCGCTTCGTTCCGCCTTGTACAAAAAATGCCTTCCTGAAGTACTACAGCACCAAGATCGACGAAATGCTGGTCTGGAGTCGAGTAGATGCGAAGGAGCACCAGCACGCACTCAGTAGTTCGCTGGTTCGCTTTTTCACATATAACGGAGCATGCGCATGAGCGAGGCACGGCAGCATTCATTCGCGACGCTCTTCTCAAGCGTAGATGGCGTTGAAATCCCTATCATCCAACGTGACTACGCCCAAGGCCGCAAGCAGTCCACCGACGTTTTGGATGGCTTTCTGACATCGTTGTGGGACGCATTGAACAGTGAGCACGAGTACGGACTTGATCTCGACTTCATCTATGGAACATTTGAGGACGGCGCAGGCAGGGTGCTCTCGCTACTTGACGGCCAGCAGCGCCTAACAACTCTGTTTCTCCTGCACTGGTACATCGCAATGTGCGAGGGGCAACTGGAAGATTTCAGGGGGCGCTGGACAAAAGGCGGACGCTCTAGGTTCACCTATGCCACGCGGCCTAGTTCTGCTGAGTTCTTCGATGCGCTCGCAAACGCCGTCATTGCGCCCCCAGCGGACGGGAAGCATTGGAACGGCAAACTCTCGGCACACTTGGTCGACAGCAATTGGTTCTTCCTGTCGTGGCGCAGCGATCCTACTGTCGCGGCTTGTCTGACCACACTCAACTCCATTGCCCAGAAGTTTGGTGTCACTAAAGGCATGTATGCGCGACTCGTGGATGAGCAGCAGCCCAAGATTACTTTCCACTTTCTCGACTTGGAGCGCTTCGGCCTGACCGACGATCTGTACATTAAAATGAATGCCCGGGGCAAACCGCTCACGCCCTTCGAGCATTTTAAGGCATGGCTTGTCAGGAGTGTGGCGTCAGAGCCTTGGGCCAGCAGATTCGATCTAGCAATGGACCAGAAGTGGATGGACCTTTTCTGGCGCCTTGCCTCCCAGAAAAAGGGCTTAGCCATTGGGCAAGCGGTTGACGAGCTTTACCTTCGCTTCATGTACGTGATGGCATTCTTCGACTCCTGTAATCGAATCGAGCGTGCTTATGGCGCATCAAGATCGACAATAGAATGGATCACGAAGTTGCGCCATGCGCGCGGCTACATCCCGCTGCGGGAACTCGAGGCCCAAGGGGCATTCAATCCCTCGAGTGCGCAAGTCGTCTCGGTGGTATTGGACCACTTCTGCGACACTGCCTCGGCGTCAGATCTGAAAACGCTGGAGAAAGCACTGGCACCTAACAGCGATTACCTCGATCTAATAAGGCTGTTCTGCGTGGTTGCTTGGGTGGACAGTCCCGCGGCGAAGTCAGGCTCGCCTGAACTGGAGAGAGAGCGGTCTAGATGGGATCGCATCACCTCAAACCTTCTCGCTAACCATCGTGTCGACGATGTCTACATAGCCATCCTTGCTGTCAAAGGGGTGCAGGCCCTGGCTTCTCACGTCGGAAATCTGTACGAATCGCTATCCAAAGCGATCGAGCCTCCCGCCGGCTTCAGTGGCGAGCAGGCAAAGGAAGAAGTGCGCAAGGTGGGACTGATTGTTGAAGATCCGACACGGGAAGCCTCGTTTATTGAAGCGGAGGCACATCCATACTTGCAAGGAAAAATTGGGTTTCTGCTTGACTTCAGCACTCCATCCGACGGGCCACTTGACCTTGACGCATTTACCCGCTACTCGGAGCGAGCTAGAGCCGTCCTCGATGAGGGCGTGCGCGCCTCCACAGACCACCTTCTTGAGCGTGCTTTGTTGTCCATGGACGACTACCTGATTGGGCGTGGATCCTCCAAGTTCTCCTTCTGCCAACCCGATGCTGGTACCTATCGTGACAGGTCGGAGAATTGGTTGAGGGTGATCGGTCGGCGCGAGTTCCAGAATCTGCTCGACCGCATCGAAGGCAATGCGAATGCTGCGCTGCAGCAAATCATCGAGACTGCAGTCTGCACGGATTGGCGGAGGTATGTCGTCGCGGAGCCGCAGCTTATTGACTATTGCGGGGAACGTCTCATACACCGTGAAGAATCAGGTGACATCTATTTGTTGTCACGCAAGCGCCTTTCCGGGTACCACGCGGAGCTAAGTAGTTACGCTCTGTTCCTTGCGCTGAAACGTTCGAAAGGTGCATTGCCGGGAATGACTTACTACTACTCTGAGACCTATGACGACACCCAACCCGCACTTGTGCTTCAAGGCTCTCAGGAGTTGAGAGTCAGCTACGGTGCTGGCGCCTGGCAGTGCAGTGGCCCAACCGGACTGGCACCGCTCCCTGAGCTCTTGCTGAAGTTCATGGGCGAGCATTGCTTCATCGCGGCGAGAGACTAGCTTGGAGGCTCACTGGGCGGTGAGCTGAGGGACTCTGACGGCCAAAAGGAGCCGGTCTCGAACGGCAGCTTCGCCAATAGCGGACGCTCAGGAACGACCGTTTCCGACCCATACAGTGCGACCTCTACGCTACGCAGTTAGCGGCTTGGGTCGAAATTGGACCGGAATATTGGTTATATTGCCCCCTCGCCTTATTGGCTGGCTGGCGGTTGCAGTAGCCCCTATGAGCAGATTCCCCGGAGGTATCCGAAAATCGAAGGCTCAATGAGATCATCCTGATATATTGGTTTGGAGAATACCTGGCCCGTTTCGACTCTTCACCTCAAATCCGTGTACAGCTTTTCAAAAGATTTTGAAATGGAATATTCAGTTATGAAACCATTAAGGCGCTCAATTCAAAGTAGCATTCACAGTGTAAAACCACCGGAGAGCGACCCTGAGTTTGAGGATATCTGTCTAGATCTTTTCAAATTCATACTGAAAGATCATAACGTAAAGATACATAACAAAATAAGCCCTAGCTATGTAACTTATAAAGGCACGAAAGGAGACAGACAATATGGGTTTGACATCAAATGCAAGGCAAGCCTAGCCGTAGCTCAATGCAAACTTGTTGAGAGCTTATACCCCAGCGACTTAGAACAAGAACTTACTAAGCTCAAAAAATATCAAGGAGTTGTATCTCATTATTTTTTTCTTATTTCGAATGACAGAGTGAAATCCTCACTTCAAGTTTGGGTAGATGAAAAAAACAGTGAAACAGAAGAGAAGGCAAACGAAGATAAACGGTTCCCGGTCGAGCCGGCTGTCCGTCTTCCTTGGTTTCACATAATTGGCTGGACCGAGATCAGAAACTACCTTCTAGAAAGCACCCTGCTTTCACTTAAGTGGGGGGCTTTACAAAGCCTCACCAATAAATACCCTTACCTTCATGGTCTAGATATAAACCGACTTAAAGTCGCAGTCGAAAATATTTACCAAGCTAGCGAAAGCCTCTCCTGCTCCATAGCCATTTCAGGTTGTGAAAGCTTAACCAGCCAGCTAAACCATAATGAAATCTCCCAACTTGGCCGTTCATCAAGAGTCAGCTTATTTACGCTTAATGGAGTTTCAGGTTTTATCAAGCTTTACGAAGAAGCCCATAAAATCGCGCAAACCTATCACGGCACACTTAAGAAGCTAGAGTCCGAAGATCCTATAACTTACGAAGAAGGTTTGAGTCAGCTAAACACTCTTTCTTTATACTCTGCGAGAATATTCGCTCTTCAGTATTTGCGAAGAGCATATCTTGCTGCCCTCGATTTGAATGACATACTATTTCGAGATGAGGGCTACTATCACGAGGAAACTTATGGAGAGGAAGGCGAGGGTGGCTTTGACGAATTTTTGACCGGATATTTGCTTTTCAATTTTAGTAATCCTGATGAAAATGATAGTCCGTGGTATATCAACCCAACACCAGTTCAAGAATCAGCCTCTACACTTGTTAAGATGTTGCAAAATATTCATATATATCAGGCCGAGTGAGGTTTTCAAGCAGTCCGAGAGCCCTTCTATAAGAATGCGTTATTTTTGAAGCCGGTGTACGCTAGTGCCTACATCTGCAATCGTCTGATTTTGGTCCATTGCCACCGCATTAGAATAGGGATTCGACGCCCTTCGGTAGCTCATCCGGACCGCTCACTATGGGCGAATATTTAAACAAAAGGAATATTGGGATAATGTGGAAGTTTTCTGGAAATATTCAATATACCTGCGATTGCTGTAGTTACAGTGATTCGATATCAATTGAGGACTTTGATATTGAATGTGTCGGCGGATCAGAAAGAGGCATGGGTCAAGAAAATATTTATGAGGTTTCTTATGAGTTCGATTGCATAAAATGCGAAGATGCGATCTTCCTGAGTTTTGAAGTTTCAGAATATCCTGAAGGTCTATTAAATTTCGTCATCAATAACTCAAAAGGTGTAGAAACACTTGGTGAGCCTTGCATCGAGCATCTTAGGGAAATATACAGCGCGGAGGATCTGCTACTATTTTACGAGTCAATACAAGAACTAGTAATCGCATTACAAATGAGTCCGGTTCTGGTGCGAGAAATCACAGCGAGAGAGTTCGAAGAGGTCGTAACTGAAATTTTCAGAGCAAAGGGATTTGAGGTCGATTTAACTCAGAGAGCCGCCGATGGAGGTAAAGATATAATTGCAATACATACGGACTCACTTGGCATTCGAAATAAATACTTCATTGAGTGCAAGCGCTATGCAGAGGATAATAAAATTGGCGTAGCATTGGTAAGAGCGCTGCAAGGAGTGAAAAATACAAAAGATGGACCGAATAAAACAATTTTAGTTACAACTTCTACATTTACATCTGGAGCCAAAAAATTTGTCGAACATGAAACGTCAAGCAAATGGGATGTGACTTTGGCGGATTATGACGTATTAGTTCGATGGCTGAATGATTACAAAGAGGTATAGAGGCCGGTAGTAGATACTCAAAACGGGAGCCAAAATCCCAAGCCAGTAACCGTATGTTTTTGAGTTCGGTTAGAGAGCTTAAGTCGGATCGTTTTCACCTTCTGAACGTCTGCTTCTGGCCGATTGAGCCCTTCAGTACTTGGCTGACGCACTCGCACTGAGTGGCACCCGCTGACACCCATCAACTGCAAACGGCTGGTCAGCGCGAATCCAAATAACTGGTCAGTGGCAATGCAATTAGGTGGTCAAGTGAGATGCAATTACGCAGAGCCCATGCGAGTGGGAATGCGGAGCCTTCCCGCTCGCGTGGGCTTGGCCGAGAAGCCCAAGAGTGAGGCTTGCAACGGCGACAGTCGCCACTTTTGTCGCCATGCTGCAGGTCAGGTATTGCGCGGGTTGTCGCCGGTGTCGCCAAATCAACCATCACTCCATCTGGGGAGTCATTCTCGGTTACTGGCGGCGTCCGGTGAGCGCTCACCGTATCGGCACGACGTTGTGGTCCCTAGTTTGATTGATCGCAGATGCCGACAGGTTGCCAGTGGCCGCTTTCTGGATGTGCTCGCTCCACCAAGCCATCATCGGACGCCGGCGTTCTATGTAGTCCGCTCGGTTGTAGGCACTTCGGACTTCGTCCTTGTCGACATGCGCCAGCGCGACTTCGATCAGCTCCGGATCCCACCCATGCTCGTTCAGGATGGTGCTGGCCATGGAGCGCATGCCGTGGCTGACCAAGCGGTCCTGGAAGCCCATGCGTTTCAACGCCATGTTGGCGGTCTGGCTGTTGGCGTGGGTGCGAGGGTTTCTATCTGCCGGGAACACGTATTCCCTATGGCCGCTGTGGGGCATTAGCGTCTCCAGTAACGCGAGTGCCTGTTCGGTCAGCGGGATGGTGTGCGGACGACGCTTTTTCATGCGCTCCGACGGGATGGTCCAGATGCGTTTGTCGAAGTCGATGTCTGCCCATCGAGTGGTAGCCGCTTCGGCAGGGCGAGTCATGGTGTGCAGTTGCCATTCGATCAGGCAGCGGGTGATCCGCTTGATGCTGGCGTTTGCGATTTCAATCATGAGTTCGGAAAGCTCATCGGGTCGTAGCGCGGCCATGTTCTGTTTCTTGGGTTTCTTGAATACTGCGCGAATGCCACTGAGGGGGTTCGCAAAGATCAGTCCTGAATTGACCCCATAGGTCATGATTTCGTTGAGTCGTTGGCTCAATCGCTTCACTGTCTCGAGGCTGCCTTTGGCCTCGATTGGGCGAAGCAGTTCGATGACCATTGGTGCGCTGATTTTTGAAAGCGGAGTTGTTTTCAGGTCTGGAAATAAATGCAGCGTGAGCGACCGCCAAATGTCCTCGGCGTAGGCCGGCGTGACCGAGTCTTTCTTAAGCTCGAACCAGGCGGTGGCCACGTTCTCGAAGGTGTGTTCCGTTTCTGCGCGCTTGGCCTCACTCAGCGTATCGCGCTGCACCTTCGGATCGATGCCTTGGGCGAGCAGCTCGCGTGCTTCGACCGCCATCTTTCGGGCGTTCGCCAGTGACAGTTCGGGGTAGGTGCCCAAGCCCATGTTGATACGGTTCTTGGTCACCGGTTCACGGTAATTGAAATTCCACAGCAGAGAGCCATTGCTGCGTACACGGAGCTGTAAACCGTCACCGTCGGTGAGGACATAATCCTTGGACGCGGGTTTGACTCCCTTGAGCTGCCGATCGGAGAGGCGGAGGGTTTGAGCAGGCATGAGATTTTCCTCAGGCTCTGATTTGGTATTCCAAAGATTAGCACCGGATGGCCTGGAATACCGTTTGGAATACCCGAATGGCTGGAACTCAAAAAATCTCAAAAGACCGCAAAAGCGCTGGAAGCCGCGTGTTTACTGGATTTAAGGCACAAAAAAAGACGTCCGTGGACGTCTTTAGATGATGAAGTGGTGGAGCCGGGGGGATTTGAACCCCCGTCCGCCAGTACTCCGCTGTCGGTACTACATGCGTAGCCGTTTCTATTAAGTTAACCCTCAGCGACCCGAAGGGCAGGGTGCTTTGGGCGAGTTGTGTAAGTTTTAGCCGCTTCGTCCACAACGTACTGCACGGCGATTCTGTTCTATATGACAATCACTTTGGGTTTACAGACATCCCCTGGTGATTGCTGGACCCGAAGGTACCAGAAGCTCAGGGCTAAGGCTGCTTACGCAGCGAGAGCGAATTCCTGGCCGTAGTTTTCGTCATTGGCAACTATAAGAAGTTGCAACAGTGGATTTACGAGTTCTGTTACCAACTCGGCATGCACCTAAAGTTTCGCGACCGGCGTCGAATCCTAAACGGCCCCGTGCTTGTAACTCGTTGTTTCTTAGTGAGTGACAAGCCTGTGCAGTGTACGCCAAACGGTCAGAGAAGGCCAACCCGAAGGTTGGCCGCGACCGAGAGAGGCGCTTATTGGCCGCCTTTCTCGCTGTTTTGCAGATCCTGGATGGCCTTGGAGGTGATCTCGATGCACTTCTTGTCATCACCGGCGGCGTGAGCGGCCTTGGCCTGGGAAACCGCGGTGTCTATCTCGCCGCTTTTGCCACTGGTGTCGGTGGCGAGCAGGGCTTTGCCGTTGTTGATTTTGTCCAGGTTGATTTTGCACAGGTCTGGCTCTCCAGCGGCAAAAATAGGGGAGGCCAGCATCGCAGCGGTAATGAACAAACCAGCAAGAGCGGAACGCTTCATAGGGTATCTCCTCGCGAAAATGGGCTCGACGTAGTGAGCAGCGCAAGGGCTGCCCGCGACATCACTGCGAGCCTCGTTCGCCGAGGCCTATGCAGATGACTACGCCGGCGCGCGGGGGTTCGGTTTTTTTTGCAGGCTTAATGCACGCGGGCCTGGGTGACGCGGTCCACGAGGTACACCAGCCCGTGATAATCAATGCCGCCATGCTGGCTCAGGCCGATCTCGCAGGTGCGGCTGGTGGAGATGCCTTCGCTGCAATACTGCACGGCGTCCTTGAGCGATCGCAGTGAGTGGGCGTTGAGTTCCGGCGTGGTGAAGCCTTTGTCGCCGGCGAACCCACAGCAGTGGATGCCTTCCGGGATCACCACAGTGTTGGAGCAGCGTCGAGCCAGGTCGATCAATGCCTGGCTTTCCCCCAGGTGTTGGGTGCTGCAGGTGACGTGCACCGCGATCGGCGCTTCCTGCGGCGTGAAGTCGAGGCGGTCCATCAGGTGTGTGCGGATGAAGCGCACCGGGTCGTAGAGGTCCAGACGTGTTTCGCCCAAGTCTTGCACCAAGCGCAGGGTGCAGGGGCTGGTGTCGCAGTAGATCGGGTCGAGCCCGCCACGGCTGGCGTGGAGCAGCGCCCCGATCAGTTCCTGGCGCTTGTGCTCAGCCTGTTCGGCATAGCCTTTGGAGGCGAACGGCTGGCCGCAGCACAGGCTGTCCTGGTTGTCGGGGAACACCACTTGGTAACCGGCTTTTTCCAGCAGGCCCCGGGTTTTGTCGTACAGCGACATCTGCTCTTTATCACCCGCCGCCGGGCCCATGGCGCGTGAGACGCAGGCCGCCAGATAGACCACGCGGGGTCGCTGGTCGGTCACCGCCGGGCTGAAGCGAATGGCTTTTTCCGGTTGCGGCATGGCGCTGGTCCACTGCGGAATTTGCCCTTTGGACAATTTGGTCAGCGCGGCCGAGAGCTTGGACAGGCGTGGCGCGCCTAACAGCATGCGCGCACCGTTGGCGACATGCAGGGTGAAACGTGCACCTTGCAGAGCGGTGGCGAAATGGCTGGCGAGCCATTCAGCGGTTTTCGTACGGTCGGCGTCGCGGCTGCGCAGTTTTTTCACCAGGTCGCCGGTATTGATTCCCACAGGGCAGCGCTGAGCGCACAGGCCAGTGGCGGCGCAGGTTTCGATACCTTGATAGTGGAAGGCGGCTTCCAGTTCGGTGGTGTCGACGCCAGCACGCTTTTTCGCCTGGATATCGCGCCAGATCACGATGCGTTGGCGCGGGCTCAGGGTCAGACCTTTTGAAGGGCACACTGGCTCGCAAAACCCGCACTCGATGCACTTATCCACAAGCTCGTCGGCGGCAGGCAGCGGTTTGAGGTGCTTGAGGTGGATTTGCGGGTCGTCACTGAGCACCACGTCGGGGTTGAGAATACCGTTGGGGTCCAGCAGGCGCTTGAGCTGCCACATCAACTGATAGGCATCGCTGCCCCATTCCAGCTCGACAAAAGGCGCCATGTTGCGGCCAGTGCCGTGTTCGGCTTTCAGCGAGCCGCCAAATTCCACGGCCACCAGTTGCGCAACGTCATCCATGAACGCTTGGTAGCGTGCGACTTCTTGCGCACTGTTGAAGCCTTGGGTGAACACAAAGTGCAGATTGCCTTCCAGGGCGTGTCCGAAAAGGATGGCTTCGTCGTAGTGATGTTTGTCGAATAGCTCGATCAAACGGTTCACGCCGATGGCCAGTTGCTCGACCGGGAAGGTCACGTCTTCGATGATGACCGTGGTGCCGGTTTTGCGTACGGCGCCGACGGCAGGGAAGGTGTCTTTGCGAATCGCCCACAGGCGGGCGTTTTCCAGCGGGTCCTCGGTGAAATCGACTTGTTTCTCCACCGGGAAAGCGGCCAGGGACGCCATGATCAGCGCCAGTTGCTCATGCAGTAATGATGGCGACGCGGCGCGGGATTCGATCAGTAGCGCGCAGGCATTTTCCGACAAGTGCTGTACGAAGGCGGGCATGCCGGGTTTGTCCTGCACCGAGCGCATGCTACGGCGGTCCAGCAGCTCAACGGCCGAGACTGGTTGGGTTTTTAGTACGGTCACCGCGTTGCAGCAGGTTTCCACATCCGGGAACACAATCAGTGCCGAGGCTTTGTTCGGGTGGTCGACCACGGTGTCGTAGGTCACGGCGCTGATAAAGCCCAGAGTGCCTTCGGAGCCCACCAGCAGGTGGCTGAGGATATCCAGCGGCTCATCAAAATCCACCAGGGCATTGAGTGACAGGCCGGTGGTATTTTTCAGACGGTATTTGTGGCGGATTTTTGCCGCCAGTTCGGCATTTGCCCGCGTCTCGCGGCCCAATGTCGCCAGGCGCTCAAGTAGTGCGCCGTGCTGGTTACGAAACGTCGCGACGCTGGCAGCGTCCTCGGTGTCCAAGCGGCTACCGTCGGCCAGCACTAGGCGAATGCCGGCCAGAGTGTGGTAGGTGTTCTGCGCTGTGCCGCAGCACATACCGCTGGCGTTGTTGGCGACGATGCCGCCGATCTTGCAGGCATTGATCGACGCCGGGTCCGGCCCGATCTTGCGCCCGAACGGCGCCAGCCACGCATTGGCTTGTGCGCCGATCACGCCCGGTTGCAGGCGGATCTGCGTGCCTTGCCCGCGAATCTCGCGGCCGTTCCAGTTGTCGCCCAGCACGATCAGCACCGAATCGCTGATGGCTTGCCCGGACAAGCTTGTGCCGGCTGCGCGGAAGGTCACCGGCACGTGGTCGCGCTGGGCCAGTTGCAGCAGCGTCACCACTTCGTCCTCCGATTCCACGCGGACCACCAGCTGTGGGATCAGTCGGTAAAAGCTGGCGTCGGTGCCGAAGGCAAGGGTGGAAAGTGGATCGTCGAAGCGACGATCTTTCGGGATCAGTTGTGCGACGTTGCTTAGAAAAGCAGCAGGCAGGCTCATCGGTCCTCCAGAAATAGCTGACGCCGGCATGGTTGTCCGGCGTGCATGCAGGTCTCAGTGCACCAGCATACCGGTGAACCAATAGGCTTGGGCCAGGGTGATCAGCCCGACGATCGTGGCAAAGAACAGGCTGTGCTTGAGGGTGAAGCGGAACAGGTCGGACTCCTTGCCCACCAGGCCAGTGGCCGCGCACGCTACGGCGATCGATTGCGGTGAGATCATCTTGCCAGTTACGCCGCCGCTGGTGTTCGCCGCGACCAGCAAGGTGTCGTTGACGCCGATCTGGTGGGCGGTGGTGGCTTGCAATGAGCTGAACAGGGCGTTGGACGAAGTATCGGAGCCGGTCAGAAATACCCCCAGCCAGCCGAGGAATGGCGAGAAGAACGGGAAGGCAGCACCGGTGCCAGCCAGCACCAGCGCCATGGTCGATGACATCCCGGAGTAGTTGGTGACAAACGCGAACGCCAGCACCATGCCGATGGACAGGATCGGCCAGCGCAGTTCGTAGAAGGTCTCTTTTAAAGTGGTAAGACCAGTTTTGACGTTGATCTTCAGCACCAGCATCGAAACCAGCGCCGAGAAGAAAATCGCGGTGCCGGTCGCCGAAATCGGGTCCAGCTTGAACACGGCGGGGATCGCGGTGGGGTTGGTGACGATCGGTGCCACCTTGATCACCAGTTGATCCAGGTGCGGGATCGCGAAGTTGAACACCCAGCTGTACATCGAACCGCCGGCGGCAAACATGGCCTTGAACGGTTTGAGGGTCCAAATAGTGACCAGCACGGTGAGGATCAGAAACGGCGACCAGGCTTTGAAAATCTGCCCCAGGCTATAAGGCGACGCTACGGTGCTGCGCGGCTGACCAAAGCCGCCGACACTGGCAGTGACCGCAGCGCTGGAGGTGGCGCCGGCAATCTGCGCGCCGGCGGTGCGCTTGGGTTGCCAGACTTTGAGGAACAGGGTCAGGGCGATCAGGCTGGCCAGGGCGGAAGTGATGTCCGGCAGTTCCGGGCCGATGAAGTTTGAGGTGAAGTATTGGGTGATGGCAAAGCTCAAGCCAGCGACCAGTGCGGCCGGCCAGGTTTCGCGCACGCCGCGCAGGCCGTCCATCATGAACACCAGCCAGAACGGCACGAACAGCGACAGCAGGGGCAACTGACGGCCGGTCATGGCGCCGATCTTGAACGCGTCAATGCCGGTTACCTGGCCGGCAACGATGATCGGGATGCCCAGTGCGCCGAAGGCTACGGGTGCGGTGTTGGCAATCAGGCACAGGCCGGCGGCGTACAGCGGGTTGAAACCCAGGCCTACCAGCAGCGCGGCGGTAATCGCCACGGGGGCGCCGAAACCGGCCGCACCTTCCAGGAAGGCGCCGAAGCAAAAGCCGATCAGCAGGACTTGCAGGCGCTGGTCGTCGGTAATCGACAGGACCGAGCTGCGGATGATCTCGAACTGGCCGCTTTTGACCGTCAGCTTGTAGAGGAAGACTGCCGCGACGATGATCCAGGCGATGGGCCACAGGCCATAGGCAAAGCCATAACCCGCAGCGGCCAGCGCCATGTCTACCGGCATCTGGAAGGCGAAGATCGCGACCAGAATCGAAAGCGCAAGGGTGATGCTCCCGGCAACGTGGCCTTTGAGGCGAAACACGGCCAGGGCCAGGAAGAAGAATACGATCGGGATGACGG
This sequence comes from Pseudomonas poae, assembly GCA_028869255.1. Classification (NCBI taxonomy): domain Bacteria; kingdom Pseudomonadati; phylum Pseudomonadota; class Gammaproteobacteria; order Pseudomonadales; family Pseudomonadaceae; genus Pseudomonas; species Pseudomonas poae. The sequence goes on from CP110972.1 coordinate 6,726,563, forward strand.
CGGCCAGTGCGGACAGACCGAGGCTGCCGAGCGGGCTGTAGAGCTGTTGCCAGGTTTGCATGTGGGGTGGCCCCTGATTGTTGTTGTTTAGTTAGCTTGGTTAATTGGTAATACCAATTTACAGCCGCTGTCGGCTAGGTTAAAAGGCTTCGGGGCGGTGTGTCAATTTGCCGCCTGCGAAACTTTCGTCGTAGGTCGGCGGGGGAGGGCACTGAGCGGATAAATCGCGGGCGTTCTGATAGGTGCCGGATGCGCGGCGATAGGCCAGAATAGAGGGCCCGGCGAGTGGTCGGGACGGCGGAGAGTGAGTTATGGGGTTTGATCAGGTGCGTCAGCGCCGTTTGTCTGACGATATTGTCGAGCAGCTTGAGGGCATGATCCTTGAGGGCACGCTGAAGTCGGGCGAGCGCTTGCCGGCCGAACGCGCTTTGGCTGAGCAGTTTGGCGTGTCGCGTCCGTCGCTGCGGGAGGCAATCCAGAAACTGGCGGCCAAGGGCTTGCTGGTGAGTCGTCAGGGCGGTGGCAATTATGTCGCGGAGTCGCTTGGCTCGACGTTCAGCGATCCATTGTTGCATCTATTGGAAAACAACCCCGAAGCTCAGCGTGATCTGCTGGAGTTTCGTCAAACCCTTGAAGCCTCGTGTGCCTACTACGCCGCCTTGCGCGCCACCGAGGTTGACCGTGAGCGGCTGACGGCTGCATTCCAGGCGCTGCAGGATTGCTACACCCGCGCCGATGACGTGAGCCGAATGGAAGAGGGCGCAGCGGATGCAAGGTTTCACCTGGCGATTGCCGAGGCCAGCCACAACGCTGTGTTGTTGCACACCATTCGAGGCTTGTTCGACTTGCTCAAGCGTAATGTGGTGACCAACATTGGCGGTATGTATCAGCAGCGCACGGAAACCCGCGACATGCTGATCAGTCAGCACCGGGATTTGTACCTGGCAATTATCGAAGGGCGAGCCGAGCAGGCGCGAGAGGTTTCAACGCGTCATCTGCTGTACGTGCAGGAAGTGTTGGAGGAGGTGCGTCAGGAGGTCCAGCGCGTGGCGCGTGCGGAGCGGCGTAAGGGGACGTAGCCGCGGGTTGATCCTGCGGCCACATCTGTACAAGGATTAGTCTTCCTTGCCCTTATTGCGCACGGCGCGGTGCAGTTCCCGGTTGGAATCGCGCTCGCGCTCGGTATCACGCTTGTCGTATTCCTTCTTGCCCTTGCCCAGGGCGATCTCGCACTTGACCAGGTGCTTGCTCCAATACCAGGACAGGCAGATGCAGGCATAGCCTTTCTGCTGTACGGCGGCGGCGAGCTTGTCGATTTCGCGGGCGTTGAGCAACAACTTGCGCGTGCGCACCGGGTCGGCAATTACGTGGGTGCTCGCGGTGGTCAGCGGGGTGATATGACTGCCAAGCAGCCATGCCTCGCCATCCTTGAGCAGCACATAGCTGTCGACCAGTTGCAACTTGCTGGCGCGCAGACTTTTTACTTCCCAGCCGGCCAGGACCAGACCAGCCTCGAAACGATGTTCGATGAAGTAATCGTGTCGCGCCTTTTTATTTTGCGCGATGGTCCCTGTGGGGTGTTTCTTTTGTTTAGCCATAGGGGCGGCATTATAGGGAGTTGCGAGCGTGTCGGCTACGGTCAACCTGCGTGCTTGAGCGTGTTGGACGAATCCCGGACAATGCGGGCAGATATCTGATTTTTTTCTTTCGCGGAACGGGCTGTTCTTTCGCGATGTTTGCCGCCCAGCTGTGGAAATAACGCACACATGACGACGCATATTCAACGTTCGGCGCTGCTGCCCTATCCGGCGCAGGCGCTTTATGACCTGGTCAACGACGTGGCGCGTTACCCGGAGTTCTTGCCGTGGTGCTCGACCGCCGAGGTGCTGGAAAACAGTGATGAGCATATGGTTGCCAGTGTCGGGGTGGCGAAGGGCGGCCTTAGCCAGCACTTTGTTACGCGCAATGTGCTGGTGCCGGGTCAATCCATCGAAATGAATCTGCAGGAAGGGCCGTTCACGCAACTGCATGGTGTGTGGGTCTTCAAGGCGCTGACCGACAAGGCTTGCAAGATCAGCCTGGATCTTTCGTTTGATTATGCGGGGCCGATTGTGCGGGCGACGTTGGGTCCGTTGTTCAATCAGGCGGCCAATACCTTGGTGGATGCGTTCTGCCAGCGCGCCAAGCAGCTGCATGGTTGATATAGAAGTGGTGTATGCCGCTGAAGACCGTCAGGTGCTGTTGGGGGTGACGGTGCCGGCGGGCACCAGCTTGCGAGCGGCGGTGCAGGCTAGCGGGATTGCGGCGCAGTTCCCGGGGCTGGACCTGGCTGATTGCCCCTTGGGGATATTCGGTAAGGTGGTTGCGGACCCCGAGGCGCGTGCAGCGCAGGCGGGTGATCGTATTGAGATTTACCGGCCCCTGCTGGCAGATCCTAAAGAGGTGCGCAGGTTGCGTGCGGCCAAGGCGGCCCTGGTCAAACAGCAGAATTCCTAGGCCTGCCCAATAGCAGGCCCCCCTTCTGTGGCGAGCGGGCTTGCCCGCGTTGGGTGGCGAAGCCACCCCAAAACCACGCGACTCTAACTGACTGACACACCGCAGTGGTCTCATACTGGGGTCGCTTCGCCACCCAACGCGGGCAAGCCCGCTCGCCACAAAAGCCGCTTTGTAGGTGTTTATGCAAACAGCAGGCAACAAAAAACCCGGCATGCCGGGTTTTTTGTTGAGCGCCGCAAACTTACTGCGGGCTGGTGTCCAGAGGCTGTGGCGTCGGGACGGGTACGGTTTCTACGCCGTCGACGTCCTTCTGGATCTTGTCGAGCAAGGAGCCTGGCTTGGCCGGTACTTCGGACTTCGGCTTCTCGGCGTCCTGCGCAGGCGCAGTCACGTTGGTGCCGTTGTCCTTGCCGAGCAGGGCTTCATCGCGGCTTACGCCGGGCATGAAGTCACCGGACAGGCTGACGAGCTGGTCATTGCCGTTGAAAACGACGCTGACACGTTCCTGTTGGCGTTCACCGCCACCAGGCTGCAGGCTGTAGAGATAATCCCAGCGATCGGCATGGAAAGTGTCGGTCAGCAGAGGGTTGCCCATGATAAACCGTACTTGCCGTCGGGTCATTCCCGGGCGTAACTGGTCTATCATGTCCTGCGTGACGACATTGCCCTGCTGGATGTCGATTTTGTAAACCCCGGGGAATGAACAACCGGCGAGTGCGAGCAGTCCCACAAAGGTGAAACTGGTTAGCAAGAGCTTGGTGTTTTGCATCGGTGGGCGACTTCCACTATCTTGGCTGGGACAACGTAAACGCCGATCATACCCGTATTAAGAGAAGCTGCGAAGCAGCATCCGCGAGAAAGCTAACCATGGTTGAAAATAGCGAACTACGCAAAGCCGGTCTTAAAGTGACTCTGCCACGAGTCAAGATTCTACAAATGCTCGATTCTGCTGAGCAGCGCCACATGAGCGCCGAGGATGTTTACAAGGCGCTGATGGAGTCTAACGAGGACGTTGGCCTGGCCACGGTTTACCGTGTGCTGACCCAGTTTGAAGCCGCAGGGCTGGTGGTTCGTCATAATTTCGACGGCGGTCATGCAGTGTTCGAACTGGCTGACGGTGGTCATCACGACCACATGGTTGACCTGGATACCAATGAGGTTATCGAGTTCACCAGTCCGGAAATCGAGAAGCTCCAGCACCAGATCGCTGAGGAGCATGGATTCGATTTGGTGGACCATAACCTGGTTCTGTATATCCGTAAGAAAAAGTAAAAATCGACGCAGATTTGCTCTGCGAAACGAATGAAGGCGACCCTAGGGTCGCCTTCGTGCTTTCTGTGTAGGGCGAAATGCCCGGTTCAGGCTTTTGCCGCCACGACCATTTTCTTCGCGTGGGCCAGGGACTCTTTGGTCAAATCAATGCCTCCCAGCATCCGCGCCACTTCTTCCACGCGTTCCGATTTGTTCAGTTTGGACACGGCCGTGTGCGTCGCATCGCTGCCGCGTACTTTGTGCACAAACAAGTGCTGATGCCCTTGGGCAGCTACTTGCGGCAAGTGCGTCACAGTAAGTACTTGGCCACGCTCTCCAAGGCGGCGCAACAACTGGCCAACAATCTCGGCAGTCGGCCCGCCGATCCCCACGTCCACTTCATCGAACACCAATGTGGGGACCCTTGAGGTCTGGGCGGTAATGACCTGAATCGCCAGGCTGATTCTTGACAGTTCGCCGCCGGACGCCACTTTGGCCAGTGCCTTGAGTGGCTGGCCGGGGTTGGCGCTGACCAGCAACTCCACCTGTTCCAGGCCGTGGGGTTGAAGTTCATTGCTTGTGTTGGTATGCAGTTCGATGGTGAAGCGCCCGCCCGGCATGCCCAGGCGCTGAATTTCCTGTTCCACGGCACCGGCCAGGCTGGTTGCAGCTTGCTGACGTAGATCGCTCAGCTCGCGGGCTTTTTCCTGGTAGTGACGGGCGAAAGAGGCGAGTTCGTCGCCCAGACGTTCGATGGATTCGTCATTCGCATTCAGGGTTTCAATTTCATCCAGCAGTTTTTGCTGCATTGCCGCCACTTCGGTCGGCTGAATGCGGTGTTTGCGCGCCAGGGTATAGATGGTGTCCAGGCGCTCTTCGATTTCCTGAAGGCGCGCCGGGTCGGCATCGAAGTGATCCAGGAAGCGATTCAGCTCGCCAACGGCTTCCTCTACCTGAATCTGCGCACTGGTCAGCAGGGTGGTGGCCTCACTCAATGAGCCTGACCCGCTGTTCACGCTGGACAGTCGATTGAGGCTGGCCGTCAGTGCGTTAAGTACATTGCCTGAATCACTCTCACTGCATTGCTCCACCACTTGGCGGCAAATGCCCAGCAGGGTTTCTGCATTGGTGAGGTTCTTGTGTTCCTGCTCCAACTGCTCCAGTTCGGTTTCGCCGAGGCCCAGGCTTTCCAGTTCTTCAAGCTGATAGCTGAGCAGTTGATGGCGAGCGCGCTGTTCGTCGCCGGAATTGGAAAGGCGTTCCAGTTCCTGGCGTGTCTGCCTCCAGCGTTGCGCGGCCAGCTGCACCTGGCGGGCAAGGTCGGTGGCGCCAGCGTATTCATCGAGCAGGCGGCGGTGGGTGTCGGTTTTCAGCAGGGATTGGTGTTCGTGCTGGCTGTGGATGTCGATCAGCAACTCGCCCAAGGCCTTCAAGTCGCCAAGAGGGCAGGGCGTGCCATTGATATAGCCGCGGGAGCGCCCTTCAGCGGTGATCACCCGGCGCAGGATGCACGGCCCTTCATTATTAAGATCGCGTTCGGCCAGCCAGGCTTCGGCTTCGGGGATGTCCGCCAGGTCGAAGGTCGCCAGGATGTCGGCCTTGTCCGCGCCGGGGCGGACCACGCCGCTGTCGGCGCGGTCCCCGAGGGTCAGGCCCAGGGCGTCGAGCATGATCGACTTGCCGGCGCCGGTTTCGCCTGTGATTACGCTCATCCCGCGATCCAGTTCGAGATCCAGATGTTCAACGATGGCGTAGTTATGTACGGACAGGTGCACGAGCATGAAGGTCGCTCCCAGGCTTTAGGTCTGGTTATTTATACAGTGTTTTGTTCGGCGCTGACAATCCTGGCGCTTAGCTCGATTTGCTTGATTCGCCGCTTTTCTTAGCGCAACAAGGAATGAGTGCGCAGGAATTGATCCAGGCCCTGGAAAGACTTTTGGTAACGCTTGCGCCCTTGAACCTTGAAATTGTGGCCCCATATACCGGAACAGAAGCGCGAGTTGAGATCGCGCATGATTTTGAAAGGAGAAAACTATGGCTGACGAACAGACGCAGGATACGCAAACTCCAGACGCCAACCAGGCTGCCTCGGATGACCTGGCAGCACGTGTGCTGGTGCTCGAAGAGCAATTGGCCACTGCGCAGGATCAGTCTTTGCGTGTTGCCGCCGATCTGCAGAACGTCCGCCGCCGTGCCGAGCAGGATGTAGAGAAGGCTCACAAGTTCGCGCTGGAAAAATTCGCCAGCGACTTGCTGCCGATCATCGACAGTCTGGAACGTGGCCTGGAGTTGTCCAACCCGGACGATGAAAACATCCGCCCAATGCGCGAAGGGATCGAGCTGACCCTGAAAATGTTCCAGGACACCCTGAAGCGTTATCAGTTGGAAGCCATCGATCCACAAGGCGGCGAGCCCTTCAACGCTGAGCACCACCAAGCCATGGCCATGCAAGAGAGCCATGACCTGGAGCCTAACAGCGTGTTGAAAGTGTTCCAGAAGGGTTATCAGCTTAACGGTCGCTTGCTGCGCCCGGCGATGGTGGTGGTGAGCAAGGCTCCTGCACCGGTTTCACCTTCGATTGATGAGCAGGCTTGAAATTCGCCGCAAGGCCCCCATCTATAAGTCAAGCGTTTAAGTGCTACCGCAGTTAGCCACCACTGCTGCGGCAACCAAATTCAAGTTTCGGGAGAGTAAATCATGGGCAAAATTATCGGTATTGACCTGGGGACCACCAACTCCTGCGTCTCCGTGCTGGAAAACGGCGTTGCTAAAGTTATCGAAAACGCCGAAGGCGCGCGTACCACGCCGTCGATCATTGCTTACGCCAACGACGGTGAAATCCTCGTCGGTCAGTCGGCCAAGCGTCAGGCTGTGACCAATCCGCATAACACCCTGTACGCGGTGAAGCGTCTGATCGGTCGTAAGTTCGATGAAGAAGTCGTACAGAAAGACATCAAGATGGTCCCTTACAAAATCGCCAAGGCTGACAACGGTGACGCCTGGGTTGAAGTAAACGGCCAGAAAATGTCGCCGCCGCAAATCTCGGCTGAAATCTTGAAAAAGATGAAGAAAACCGCCGAAGACTACCTCGGTGAAGCAGTGACTGAGGCGGTGATCACCGTTCCGGCCTACTTCAACGACAGCCAGCGCCAGGCGACCAAAGACGCCGGCCGCATCGCGGGCCTGGACGTTAAACGTATCATCAACGAACCGACCGCAGCCGCTCTGGCTTACGGTATGGACAAGGCCAAAGGCGACCACACTGTGATCGTTTATGACCTGGGTGGCGGTACTTTCGACGTCTCCGTGATCGAGATCGCTGAAGTTGACGGCGAGCACCAGTTCGAAGTGTTGGCCACTAACGGTGACACCTTCCTGGGTGGTGAAGACTTTGACATTCGTCTGATCGACTACCTCGTTGACGAATTCAAGAAAGAAAGCGGCATGAACCTCAAAGGTGACCCGCTGGCTATGCAGCGCCTGAAAGAAGCCGCTGAGAAAGCCAAGATCGAGCTGTCTTCCGCTCAGTCGACCGACGTGAACCTGCCGTACATCACTGCAGACGCCACTGGTCCTAAGCACTTGAACGTGAAAATCTCGCGCTCCAAGCTGGAAGCGCTGGTTGAAGACCTGGTTCAACGCACTATCGAGCCTTGCCGCATCGCGCTGAAAGACTCCGGTATCGACGTTGGTTCGATCAACGACGTGATCCTGGTAGGCGGTCAGACCCGTATGCCGCTGGTTCAGAAACTGGTTACCGAATTCTTCGGTAAAGAAGCCCGTAAAGATGTGAACCCGGACGAAGCGGTTGCCATGGGTGCTGCCATCCAGGGTGCGGTACTGGCCGGCGACGTGAAAGACGTGCTGCTGCTGGACGTCAGCCCGTTGACCCTGGGTATCGAAACCATGGGCGGCGTGATGACCGCGCTGATCGAGAAAAACACCACGATTCCTACCAAGAAATCGCAAGTGTTCTCGACTGCCGACGACAACCAGGGCGCCGTGACCATTCACGTGCTGCAAGGTGAGCGTAAGCAAGCTGCGCAGAACAAGTCCCTGGGCAAGTTCGACCTGGCTGAGATTCCACCAGCACCACGTGGCGTGCCACAAATTGAAGTGACCTTCGACATCGACGCCAACGGCATCCTGCACGTAGGTGCCAAGGACAAGGCCACTGGCAAAGAGCAGAAGATCACCATCAAGGCCAACTCCGGTCTGTCTGATGAAGAAATTCAACAGATGATTCGTGATGCTGAAACCAACGCCGAGGCTGACAAGAAGTTTGAAGAGCTGGCCGCTGCCCGCAACCAGGGTGATGCACTGGTTCACTCGACGCGCAAAATGATCTCCGAAGCGGGCGACAAAGTGACCGCCGAAGAGAAAACCGCGATCGAAGCTGCTTTGGTTGCCCTGGAAGCCGCTGTTAAAGGTGACGACAAGGCAGCCATCGAAGCCAAGGTTGAGGAGCTGTCGAAAGTCTCCGCGCCGGTTGCTCAGAAAATGTACGCCGAACAAGGCCAGCCGGCTGATGGCGCTGCACAGCACGCAGAGCCTGAAGCCAAGCATGACGACGTTGTCGATGCCGAGTTCGAAGAAGTCAAAGACCAGAAGTAAGTTGGTCGCCCGGTTGACCGCTATCAAGCGGTGACTGGTAGGATGTCGCCGCGCGGGAGCTTGCTCCCGCGTTGGCGTGTCTGGGGTATGCGAATTTTTACAACATGCGACAAGCTTCGGATGTTGGCGGTGTGATCGGGAATGCTCCTGCTTTCCGAGCGATAAATACCGCGTTTTTGGCTGGGTTTCGGCTAAAAGCAGTAATGACCAGGATCGTTGAATTGACGTGAGTTGGGTCCGGGCCTGTATTGGGGCTCAACGAGTTTGGCAAGGCTCAGGAGGGTCTGGCTGAACGTCCTTAAGAGTGCAAAGACTTATGGCAAAGCGTGACTATTACGAAGTGTTGGGTGTGGAGCGTGGCTCCAGCGAGGCGGACCTGAAAAAGGCTTACCGTCGCCTGGCGATGAAGCACCACCCGGACCGTAATCCGGATAGCAAAGAATCCGAAGAAATGTTCAAAGAGGCCAATGAGGCCTACGAATGCCTGTCTGATCCCAACAAGCGTGCGGCCTACGATCAGTATGGCCATGCCGGTGTTGACCCGAGCATGGGTGGCGGCGGTGCGGGTTTTGGCGGTCAGAACTTCTCCGATATTTTCGGCGATGTTTTCAGCGACTTCTTCGGCGGTGGCCGGGGTGGCCAGCGTGGCGGTGCCCAGCGTGGCAGCGACTTGCGCTACACCCTGGAGCTGAACCTGGAAGAGGCCGTGCGCGGCACCAGCGTCAATATCCGCGTGCCGACGTTGGTCAATTGCAAGCCGTGCGACGGTTCGGGCGCCAAGAAAGGCTCTTCGCCAATCACCTGCCCAACCTGCGGCGGTATCGGCCAAGTGCGCATGCAGCAGGGCTTCTTCTCGGTGCAGCAAACCTGCCCGCGCTGCCATGGCCAGGGCAAGATCATTTCCGATCCGTGCGACTCCTGCCATGGCGAAGGCCGCGTAGAAGAGTACAAAACCTTGTCGGTGAAAGTGCCGGCGGGTGTGGATACCGGCGACCGTATTCGTCTGTCGGGCGAAGGCGAGGCGGGCACTCAGGGTGGCCCTACCGGCGACCTGTACGTGGTGATCAATGTGCGCGAGCACTCGATCTTCCAGCGCGACGGCAAGCACCTGTTCTGTGAAGTGCCGATCAGCTTCGTCGACGCGGCGTTGGGCGGCGAGCTGGAGATTCCGACCCTCGACGGCCGAGTCAAACTCAAGATCCCTGAGGGGACGCAGACCGGCAAGCAGTTCCGTATCCGTGGCAAAGGCGTTGCGCCGGTGCGCGGTGGCGGTGCTGGTGACCTGATGTGTCGTGTGGCGGTGGAAACGCCGGTCAACCTGGGCCGTCGTCAACGTGAACTGCTCGAAGAGTTCCGTAGCTCGCTGGAAGGCGATGACTCCCATTCGCCGAAGACCACTGGCTTTTTCGATGGTGTGAAGCGCTTCTTCGGCGACCTGTAAGGAAGTGAGTATGCGACGTATAGCCGTGATGGGCGCTGCCGGGCGCATGGGTAAAACGCTGGTTGAGGCCGTGCAGCAGCGCTCGCCGGCTTCCGGGTTGACCGCGGCCATCGTGCGCCCCGGCAGCACGTTGATTGGTGCGGACGCGGGTGAGCTGGCTTCGCTGGGGCGAATCGGCGTGTCGTTGTCGAGCAGTCTGGAGCAAGTGGCTGACGAGTTCGATGTGTTGATCGACTTCACTCTGCCTGACGTGATGCTGAAAAACCTGGCCTTCTGCCGCAAGGCCGGTAAGGCCATGGTCATCGGCACCACGGGCTTGAGTGTCGAGCAGAAGCAGTTGCTGGTGGAGGCGGGCAAGGACATTCCTATCGTCTTTGCGGCCAACTTCAGTGTGGGTGTAAACCTGTCGCTCAAGTTACTGGATCTGGCGGCGCGGGTGCTGGGGGATGAGGCGGATATCGAGATCATCGAAACGCATCACCGCCACAAGATCGACGCGCCATCAGGCACTGCGCTGCGCATGGGCGAGGCGATTGCCGATGCGTTGGGGCGTGACCTGTCGAAAGTCGCGGTTTACGGTCGTGAAGGCCATACCGGTGCGCGTGCGCGTGACACTATCGGCTTTGCCACTGTGCGCGGTGGTGATGTGGTGGGTGATCACACTGTGCTGTTCGCCACCGAAGGCGAGCGCCTGGAAATCACGCACAAGGCGTCCAGCCGCATGACGTTTGCCAAGGGTGCGGTGCGTGCTGCGCTCTGGTTGGACGGCCGTGAGGCTGGCCTGTACGACATGCGTGATGTGCTGGATCTGCACTAATCAGTAGCTAAAACGGGGCCTCAAGATTATCCTAAGGCCCCGTTTTTACCCGCTAAGCGACGTCCTGTCGCATTCTCCTGCCTTTAAGGCTCATTAGCGGTGGACCAAAAAAGCCTTTTTCTGTAAGCTACAGCTTTAGTGTGTCCACTAAAAGCGCGCAGAATAATTCGGTGAAGAAGCGGGGTGACGTGTCCATACGTCACTCCGCTTTTTTACAACCTGCGATCGCCCTTTCAGGCTTTATTTACGGGAGGTCTTCTTGACTAAGCCAGCCATACTCGCCCTTGCTGATGGCAGCATTTTTCGCGGCGAAGCCATTGGAGCCGACGGTCAAACCGTTGGAGAGGTGGTGTTTAACACTGCCATGACCGGCTATCAGGAAATCCTTACCGATCCTTCCTACGCCCAACAGATCGTTACCCTGACCTATCCGCACATCGGCAACACCGGTACTACACCGGAAGACGTCGAGTCTGATCGTGTGTGGTCGGCGGGCCTGGTCATTCGTGACCTGCCACTGGTTGCGAGCAACTGGCGTAACACCATGTCGCTGTCCGATTACCTGAAAGCCAACAATGTGGTGGCGATCGCCGGTATCGATACGCGCCGCCTCACGCGCATCCTGCGTGAAAAAGGCTCGCAGAACGGCTGCATCATGGTCGGTGACAATATTTCCGAAGAAGCGGCGATTGCCGCAGCGCAAGGCTTCCCTGGCTTGAAAGGCATGGACCTGGCGAAAGTCGTCAGCGTTAAAGAGAAGTACGAGTGGCGCTCCACGGTCTGGGACTTGAAGACTGATAGCCATGCGACCATCGACGCTGCCGAGCTGCCTTACCACGTGGTCGCCTATGACTACGGCGTGAAGTTCAACATCCTGCGCATGCTGGTTGAACGTGGCTGCCGCGTGACCGTGGTGCCGGCGCAAACCCCTGCGAGCGATGTACTGGCCCTGCAACCGGACGGCGTGTTCCTGTCCAACGGCCCGGGTGACCCCGAGCCTTGCGACTACGCCATCCAGGCGATCAAGGACGTGCTGGAAACCGAGATTCCGGTCTTCGGTATCTGCCTCGGCCACCAGCTGCTGGCCCTGGCCTCCGGCGCCAAGACCCTGAAAATGGGGCACGGCCACCACGGTGCCAACCACCCTGTGCAAGACCTGGACACCGGCGTTGTGATGATCACCAGCCAGAACCACGGTTTTGCGGTAGATGAAGCAACCCTGCCGAGCAACGTTCGCGCCATTCACAAGTCGCTGTTCGACGGCTCCCTGCAAGGTATCGAGCGCACCGACAAGAGCGCGTTCAGCTTCCAGGGCCACCCTGAAGCCAGCCCGGGCCCGAACGACGTAGCGCCGCTGTTCGACCGTTTCATCAATGAGATGGCCAAGCGACGCTGACTGAGTGGCTTGCGGGCGGCCCCGAATTTCGGTGGCCCCCGCAGGCTCTTCAAAGATTGTTCAAGACGGCTTGCCGACTGACCTGCGGATTTGAGTGACAAACCCATGCCAAAACGTACAGACATAAAAAGCATCCTGATTCTCGGCGCTGGCCCGATCGTGATCGGCCAGGCCTGCGAATTCGACTACTCCGGCGCCCAGGCTTGCAAGGCCCTGCGCGAGGAGGGTTACCGCGTCATCCTGGTGAACTCCAACCCGGCCACCATCATGACCGACCCGGACATGGCTGACGCCACCTACATCGAACCGATCAAGTGGCAGACCGTTGCCAAGATCATCGAGAAAGAGCGTCCGGACGCACTGTTGCCGACCATGGGCGGTCAAACCGCTCTGAACTGCGCCCTGGACCTGGAGCGCGAAGGCGTTCTGGAAAAGTTCGGCGTAGAGATGATTGGCGCCAATGCCGACACCATCGACAAGGCTGAAGACCGCTCGCGTTTTGACAAGGCCATGAAGTCCATCGGCCTCGACTGCCCGCGTTCCGGTATCGCCCACAGCATGGAAGAGGCCAACGCGGTTCTCGAAAAGCTGGGCTTCCCGTGCATCATCCGTCCGTCGTTCACCATGGGCGGCACCGGTGGCGGTATCGCTTACAACCGTGAAGAGTTCGAAGAAATCTGCGCCCGTGGTCTGGACTTGTCGCCGACCAAAGAGCTGTTGATCGATGAATCGCTGATCGGCTGGAAAGAATACGAGATGGAGGTTGTCCGCGATAAGAAGGACAACTGCATCATCGTCTGCTCCATCGAAAACTTTGACCCGATGGGTGTGCACACCGGTGACTCGATCACTGTTGCGCCAGCGCAGACCCTGACGGACAAGGAATACCAGATCATGCGTAACGCCTCGTTGGCGGTACTGCGTGAGATCGGCGTTGAAACCGGCGGTTCCAACGTTCAGTTCGGTATCTGCCCGGACACCGGCCGCATGGTCGTGATCGAGATGAACCCGCGTGTATCGCGTTCTTCGGCGCTGGCATCGAAAGCTACCGGCTTCCCGATTGCGCGCATCGCCGCCAAGCTGGCGATCGGCTACACCCTGGACGAGCTGCAAAACGAAATCACTGGTGGCGCTACGCCGGCGTCCTTCGAGCCGTCCATCGACTACGTCGTGACCAAGCTGCCGCGTTTCGCCTTCGAGAAATTCGCCAAGGCCGACGCACGCCTGACCACCCAGATGAAATCCGTGGGCGAAGTCATGGCCATCGGCCGGACCTTCCAGGAATCCCTGCAGAAAGCCCTTCGCGGTCTGGAAGTGGGCGTTTGCGGCCTGGACGAGAAGCTCGACCTGAGCAACCCGGAAAGTATGAGCGTGCTCAAGCGCGAGCTGACCGTGCCGGGCGCCGAGCGTATCTGGTACGTGGCGGATGCCTTCCGCGCCGGCATGACCGTCGAAGATATTTTCGGCATGAACATGATCGACCCGTGGTTCCTGGTACAGATCGAGGATCTGATCAAGGAAGAAGAGAAGGTCAAGACCCTGGGTCTGGCCAGCATCGACCGCGACATGATGTTCCGCCTCAAGCGTAAAGGCTTCTCTGATCAGCGCCTGGCCAAGCTGTTGGGTGTGACCGAGAAGAACCTGCGCACCCATCGCCACAAGCTGGAGATCTTCCCGGTCTACAAGCGCGTTGACACCTGCGCGGCCGAGTTCGCCACTGATACTGCGTACCTGTACTCCACCTACGAGGAAGAGTGCGAAGCCGCACCGTCGGGTCGTGACAAGATCATCATCCTGGGCGGCGGTCCTAACCGTATCGGCCAGGGTATCGAGTTCGACTACTGCTGCGTACACGCTGCCCTCGCCCTGCGCGAAGACGGGTACGAGACCATCATGGTCAACTGCAATCCGGAAACCGTTTCCACTGACTACGACACTTCCGACCGTTTGTACTTCGAACCGGTAACCCTGGAAGACGTGCTGGAAATCTGCCGCGTCGAGAAGCCAAAAGGTGTGATCGTCCAGTACGGCGGCCAAACCCCGCTGAAGCTGGCTCGCGCCCTGGAAGCCGCTGGCGTGCCGATCATCGGCACCAGCCCGGACGCCATCGACCGTGCAGAAGACCGTGAGCGCTTCCAACAAATGGTTGAGCGCCTGAACCTGCGTCAGCCGCCGAACGCCACCGTGCGTAGCGAAGACGAAGCCATCCGTGCAGCCAGCAAGATCGGCTACCCGCTGGTGGTGCGTCCGTCCTACGTACTGGGCGGCCGTGCGATGGAAATCGTCTACGAAGAAGAAGAACTCAAGCGTTACCTGCGTGACGCGGTGAAAGTCTCCAACGACAGCCCGGTGCTGCTGGATCACTTCCTCAACTGCGCCATCGAAATGGACGTGGACGCGGTGTGCGACGGCACTGACGTGGTGATCGGCGCGATCATGCAGCACATCGAGCAGGCGGGCGTTCACTCCGGTGACTCTGCATGCTCGCTGCCGCCGTACTCGCTGCCGGCGCACATCCAGGACGAGATGCGCGAGCAGGTCAAGAAAATGGCCCTGGAACTGGGCGTAGTCGGCCTGATGAACGTGCAGTTGGCGTTGCAAGGCGAAGACATCTACGTCATCGAGGTCAACCCGCGTGCTTCGCGTACTGTGCCATTTGTTTCCAAATGCATCGGTGTGTCCCTGGCCATGATCGCTGCCCGCGTGATGGCCGGTAAGACCCTGAAGGAAATCGGCTTCACCAAGGAAATCATTCCTAACTTCTACAGCGTGAAAGAGGCGGTGTTCCCATTCGCCAAATTCCCTGGTGTGGACCCGATCCTGGGCCCAGAGATGAAGTCCACCGGTGAAGTGATGGGCGTAGGCGATACCTTTGGCGAAGCGTTCGCCAAGGCCCAGATGGGCGCCAGCGAAGTGCTGCCGACCGGCGGTACTGCGTTTATCAGCGTGCGTGATGACGACAAGCCACTGGTTGCAGGCGTGGCCCGTGATCTGATCAACTTGGGCTTCGAAATCGTGGCCACCGCCGGGACCGCCAAGCTGATTGAAGCTGCCGGTCTGAAAGTGCGTCGCGTGAACAAGGTGACGGAAGGCCGTCCGCACGTGGTCGACATGATCAAGAATGACGAAGTCACTCTGATCATCAACACCACCGAAGGTCGCCAGTCGATCGCGGACTCTTACTCCATTCGTCGTAACGCCTTGCAGCACAAGATCTACTGCACCACCACCATTGCTGCAGGCGAAGCCATCTGCGAAGCGCTCAAGTTCGGTCCTGAAAAGACCGTGCGTCGCTTGCAGGATCTACACGCAGGATTGAAGGCATGACCAAATACCCAATGACCGTCCAGGGCTTCAAGGCCCTGGAAGAGGAGCACGCCCATCTGACCAAGGTCGTACGTCCAAAGCTGAGCCAGGACATCGGTACGGCCCGCGAACTGGGTGACTTGAAGGAAAACGCCGAATACCACGCTGCTCGCGAGCAGCAAGGTATGGTCGAAGCGCGGATCCGCGACATCGAAGGCCGCCTGCAGAACTCGGTGGTCATCGACGTCACGACCATTCCTAAGACCGGCAAAGTGATTTTCGGCACCACTGTGGAAATCGCCAACGTCGAGACTGACGAAAGCGTGGTCTACCACATCGTGGGTGAAGATGAGGCTGACTTTAAACTCGGCAAGATCTCTGTCGGTTCCCCACTCGCCCGCGCCTTGATTGCCAAGGAAGAGGGTGATGTGGTGGCGGTGAAGACGCCTGGTGGCGTGATCGAGTACGAGATTGTTGAAGTTCGTCACGTCTGAAAGACGGCGCCCGCTGCGTGCGGGCGCCATGCTTTGGCAGCTCTCCCAGATGCTGTGGGTCGGCGGCCTGTGGCTGTTGCATATTGGTGTATTGCCGGCGCTG
Organism: Pseudomonas poae; assembly: GCA_028869255.1. Lineage (NCBI taxonomy): Bacteria > Pseudomonadati > Pseudomonadota > Gammaproteobacteria > Pseudomonadales > Pseudomonadaceae > Pseudomonas > Pseudomonas poae. The sequence goes on from CP110972.1 coordinate 6,742,481, forward strand.
GGCCTGATTGGCCTGGCACCGTTGCTGATCGATGAGATCGATGGATTGCTCAGTGCGCTGCTGGTGGGTTTCGCGGCGGCGTGTGTGACGCTCCAGGTTCTGGTGCTGGTCAAGGCCGAGGGCTTGGGGAGTTTGTGGCGGGATATTCGCGGCCAACTGCTGTTGATGGCGCTGTATGCATGCGCGATGTTTTGCGTCGTGCATGTGTGGTTGCCGGAAGCGTTGCGCTGGCAGCTATTCAGCTATCTTGTGCTAGGGTTCTCCGGCCTGGTGCTGGTTATACAGCCTGCACCGGGATGGAGTGGCGGGCGCGCGAAGCACGCCCGTAACCCTTGTTGCCATTTGAAAGCTACTTGAAGCGGTGTACGTTCGACAGTTGCTTGTTGACGCTGAAGTTCTCGCGATACAGCAGCGCCATCTTGCCGATGACCTGAACCAGGTCCGCCTTGCCTACCTTGCACAGTTCTGCAATGGCGGCCAGGCGCGCTTCGCGATCAAGGATGTTGACCTTGATCTTGATCAGTTCGTGATCGCCCAATGCGCGTTCAAGTTCGGCTAACACACCTTCAGTCAAACCGTTGTCTGCCACAATCAAAACTGGTTTCAGATGGTGGCCAATGGATTTGTACTGTTTCTTCTGCTCTTGAGTGAGCGGCATAATCTGACCCCTGCGTCTGATCTTGTAAAAAGCGGCGGCCAGTTTACCCGAGCGAGTCCGGGACCGCCCAGTTAATCACGACCCGTTTTATTTTCGAGGTGGCCCGTGGCCCGTTCCAAAACTAGTCTTAAGTGGCTGCAAGAGCATTTCAACGACCCTTACGTCAAAAAGGCGCAAAAGGACGGCTATCGTTCCCGGGCCAGTTACAAGCTGCTGGAGATCCAGGACAAGGACAAACTGATCCGTCCAGGCATGAGCGTTATCGACCTGGGCGCCGCCCCGGGTGGATGGTCCCAAGTGACCAGTCGTCTGATTGGTGGGCAAGGTCGCTTGATCGCTTCCGACATACTGGAAATGGACAGTATCCCGGATGTGACCTTTGTTCACGGGGACTTCACCCAAGACGCCGTGCTCGCCCAGATCCTTGAAGCTGTGGGAAATTCGCAGGTAGACCTTGTGATTTCCGACATGGCCCCCAATATGAGTGGATTACCGGCCGTCGATATGCCGCGAGCGATGTTCCTGTGTGAACTGGCGCTGGATTTGGCGGGTCGGGTGTTGCGTCCTGGTGGCGACTTCCTGGTGAAGGTCTTCCAGGGCGAGGGTTTTGACGAGTACCACAAGAACATTCGCAAGTTGTTCGACAAGGTGCAGACGCGTAAACCTGACTCTTCCCGGGACAGGTCCCGCGAGCAGTATCTGTTGTGCCGTGGCTTCCGCGGTGTTGAAGGGGCTGCGAGCGAAGAGCGTTTTTAAGGAATTGGAGGAGGGCGATAGGTTTTTTTATATCGCTTTCGTCACGAAGCTTTACGAATATTGTGTAGTCAAAGTTTCACAAAGGGTTACAGACGGCGCCTGCCAGTGTTGTAGGTAATGTAGTAAGTTAGGCCGGTGAATATCATGCGAAGCGCGCGCCAGTAGCGGAGCTTGCTTCAGAGGGTAGTTAATTGAACGATATGGCAAAGAATCTGATCCTGTGGTTGATCATCGCGGCTGTCCTGGTGACGGTGATGAACAACTTCTCCAGCCCTAACGAGCCGCAGACCCTCAACTATTCCGACTTCATCCAACAAGTTAAGGATGGCAAGGTCGAGCGCGTGACGGTTGATGGCGCTGTTATCACCGGCAAACGCATCGATGGCGATGGCTTCAAGACCATTCGTCCGAACATTCCGGACAATGGCCTGATTGGCGACCTGGTGGACAACAAAGTCGTTGTCGAAGGCAAGCAGCCAGAGCAGCAGAGCATCTGGACTCAACTGTTGGTGGCCAGCTTCCCGATCCTGGTGATTATCGCCGTGTTCATGTTCTTCATGCGCCAGATGCAAGGCGGTGCGGGAGGCAAGGGCGGGCCGATGAGCTTCGGCAAGAGCAAGGCGCGCCTGCTCTCTGAAGATCAGGTGAAGACCACCCTGGCTGACGTCGCGGGCTGCGATGAGGCCAAGGAAGAAGTCGGTGAGTTGGTTGAGTTCCTGCGCGACCCGGGCAAGTTCCAGCGCCTGGGTGGTCGTATTCCTCGCGGCGTGCTGATGGTCGGCCCTCCGGGTACCGGTAAAACCTTGCTGGCCAAGGCGATTGCCGGCGAAGCCAAGGTGCCTTTCTTCACCATTTCCGGTTCCGATTTCGTCGAAATGTTCGTCGGTGTCGGCGCCAGCCGCGTTCGCGATATGTTCGAACAGGCCAAGAAACACGCGCCATGCATCATCTTTATCGATGAAATCGACGCCGTCGGCCGCCATCGTGGTGCCGGCATGGGTGGCGGTCACGATGAGCGCGAGCAGACCCTCAACCAGTTGCTGGTCGAGATGGATGGTTTCGAAATGAATGACGGCATCATCGTCATCGCCGCAACCAACCGTCCTGACGTATTGGACCCTGCGCTGCTGCGTCCTGGCCGTTTCGACCGCCAAGTGGTGGTTGGCCTGCCGGATATCCGTGGTCGCGAACAGATCCTGAAAGTACACATGCGCAAAGTGCCCATGGGTGACGACGTGGCTCCGGCCGTGATTGCGCGTGGTACTCCAGGCTTCTCGGGTGCCGACCTGGCCAACCTGGTGAACGAGGCTTCGCTGTTTGCGGCCCGTACCGGCAAGCGCATCGTTGAAATGAAAGAGTTCGAACTGGCAAAAGACAAGATCATGATGGGCGCCGAGCGCAAATCCATGGTCATGTCCGAGAAAGAGAAGCAGAACACTGCGTATCACGAAGCTGGTCACGCCATTGTGGGTCGCGTCGTGCCTGAGCATGATCCGGTTTACAAGGTGTCGATCATTCCTCGTGGTCGGGCGCTGGGTGTCACCATGTTCCTGCCGGAAGAGGATCGCTACAGCCTCTCCAAGCGTGCCTTGATCAGCCAGATCTGCTCGCTGTACGGCGGCCGGATTGCTGAAGAGATGACCCTCGGGTTTGATGGTGTAACCACCGGTGCTTCCAACGACATCATGCGTGCCAGCCAGATTGCACGGAACATGGTGACCAAGTGGGGCTTGTCGGAAAAACTCGGTCCGTTGATGTATGCAGAGGAAGAAGGTGAAGTCTTCCTGGGCCGTGGTGGTGGCGGTCAAAACGCCAGCTTCTCTGGTGAGACAGCCAAGCTGATCGACTCCGAGGTGCGCAGTATCATTGATCAGTGCTACGGCACGGCCAAGCAGATCCTCACCGACAACCGCGACAAGCTGGACGCCATGGCGGATGCGCTGATGAAGTACGAGACCATTGATGCCGACCAGATCGACGACATCATGGCCGGCCGTACGCCGCGTGAGCCTCGCGATTGGGAAGGTGGTTCGGGTACTTCCGGCACTCCGCCAGTGGTGCAGAACGAACGCCCGGAAACCCCGATCGGCGGCCCGGCAGCTGACCACTAAGGTTTGAGATGACTTTTGCGCTGTCCTATACCCGGTTGCCTTGCGGCAACCGGGTTCTTGATTTGGCCCATACACATGTCATGGGCATTCTTAATGTAACCCCCGACTCCTTTTCCGACGGCGGCCGCTTCAGCCAGCTGGATGCTGCTTTGCGGCATGCAGAGGCGATGGTCGCGGCGGGTGCGAGCCTGATCGATGTTGGTGGTGAGTCGACCCGGCCGGGCGCTCGCGTGGTTTCGCCGGTGGAAGAGCTTGAGCGTGTGGCGCCGATCGTTGAGCGCATCGCACGTGAGCTGGATGTAATCATCTCGGTGGACACCTCGACCCCCGCAGTAATGCGTGAAACCGCGCGCCTGGGCGCCGGGCTGATCAACGACGTGCGTTCGCTGCAGCGTGATGGTGCTCTGGATGCGGCGGCGGCAACTGGCCTGCCGGTGTGTCTGATGCATATGCTGGGCGAGCCCGGCACCATGCAGAACGATCCGCGCTATGACGATCTGGTTGGCGAGGTGAGTAATTTCTTGGCTGAACGGATCGCTCAATGTGCTGCCGTGGGTATCGCACCTGAAAAGATCATCCTCGATCCAGGGTTTGGCTTCGCCAAGACCCTGCAACACAATTTAAGCCTGTTCAAACACATGGAATCCCTGCATGCCCTTGGTCGGCCCCTGTTGGTCGGCGTTTCGCGCAAGAGCATGATAGGGCTGGCCCTCAATCGCCCGGTAGGCGAGCGACTGTACGGTGGTCTTGCACTGGCGGCGCTTGCGGTGACCAAGGGCGCACGGATCTTGCGCGTGCACGATGTCGCCGAGACCGTGGATGTGGTGCGCATGCTGGCCGCTGTAGAATCAGCCGAATAAGAATGATGGAGCACTTATGACTAAAAAATACTTTGGCACCGACGGTATCCGTGGTCGGGTCGGTGAGTTTCCGATTACTCCTGATTTTATGCTCAAGCTGGGTTGGGCGGCAGGCATGGCGTTCCGCAGTATGGGCGCGTGTCGCATCCTGGTGGGCAAGGACACCCGAATTTCGGGGTACATGTTTGAGTCCGCGCTGGAGGCTGGTTTGTCGGCCGCAGGTGCTGATGTAATGCTGCTGGGCCCCATGCCGACACCGGCGATCGCTTACCTGACGCGTACCTTCCACGCTGAAGCCGGTATTGTGATCAGCGCCTCGCACAATCCCCATGATGACAACGGCATCAAGTTCTTCTCGGGTCTGGGCACCAAGCTGCCCGACGAGATCGAGTTGATGATCGAAGAGCTGCTGGACGCGCCGATGACGGTGGTTGAGTCCAGCAAGCTGGGCAAAGTGTCGCGTATCAATGACGCGTCTGGCCGTTATATCGAGTTCTGCAAGAGCAGCGTGCCAAGCAGCACCAATTTTGCCGGGCTGAAAATTGTTGTCGATTGCGCCCATGGTGCCACCTACAAAGTCGCGCCAAGCGTATTCAGGGAGTTGGGGGCGGACGTGACGGTGCTGTCGGCCCAGCCTAACGGGTTGAACATCAACGAAAACTGCGGCTCCACCCATATGGGGCAGTTGCAGGCGGCAGTCCTGGCCGAGCATGCGGACCTGGGGATTGCTTTCGACGGTGATGGCGACCGCGTGCTGATGGTGGATCACACCGGAGCCGTGGTCGACGGTGATGATCTGTTGTTCATTATTGCCCGTGACCTGCATGAGCGTAACAAACTGCAAGGTGGCGTCGTTGGTACGTTGATGAGCAATCTGGGGCTGGAATTGGCCCTGGCAGATCTGGGCATTCCGTTCGTGCGCGCCAATGTCGGTGACCGCTATGTAATCGCCGAACTGCTGGAGCGTAACTGGCAGGTGGGTGGTGAGAACTCGGGGCATGTCGTGTGCTTCCAGCACACCACCACCGGCGATGCGATCATTGCGGCACTGCAGGTATTGCTGTCCCTGCGCCGTCGCCAAGAGAGTCTCGCTCAAGCGCGCCAAGCCCTGCGCAAATGCCCACAGGTGTTGCTTAATGTGCGTTTTGCCGGTGGCGAAAACCCGATCGAGCACCCAGCTGTCAAGGAAGCCTGCGAGCGCGTGACCCTGGCAATGGCGGGGCGTGGGCGGGTGTTGCTGCGCAAGTCCGGCACAGAGCCTCTGGTGCGCGTTATGGTCGAAGGTGACGACGAAACGCAGGTTCGTGGCCACGCCGAAGACCTGGCAAAACTAGTAACTGAAGTTTGCGCCTGAATTCGGCTTGCCAGTGATGATGTGGTTGGGTAACATCTGCGCCCACTTTGACCGACGAGGTACAGCATGCGTCGCACTATGGTAGCTGGTAACTGGAAGATGCACGGTACCCGCGCCAGTGTCGCTGAGCTGATCAATGGCCTTCGTCACTTGGCCTTGCCTAGCGGTGTTGATGTTGCGGTTTTCCCGCCTTGCTTGCATATCAACCAGGTTGTTGATGGCTTGAAAGGTAAGTCGATTCAGGTCGGCGCGCAGAATTCTGCGGTGGAGCCCATGCAAGGTGCGTTGACCGGTGAGATTTCGCCGAGTCAGCTGGTTGATGCGGGTTGTTCCTATGTGCTTGTCGGGCACTCCGAGCGCCGTCAGATGATGGGCGAGCGTGATGGGACACTCAATCGCAAGTTCGCAGCGGCACAGGCTTGTGGCTTGATTCCAGTGTTGTGCATAGGGGAGACCCTTGAGCAGCGTGAGTCGGGCAAGACTCTTGAAGTTGTCTCGCGTCAGTTGGGCAGCATCATCGAGGAGCTGGGTGTCGGTGCATTTGCAAAGGCAGTTATTGCTTACGAGCCGGTCTGGGCCATTGGCACCGGGCTGACTGCTACACCGCAACAGGCGCAGGATGTGCACGCAGCCATCCGCGCGCAGTTAGCGGCAGAGAATTCTGAAGTCGCACAAGGTGTGCGGCTTCTATACGGCGGCAGCGTGAAGGCGGCCAATGCGGTCGAACTGTTCGGCATGCCGGATATCGATGGGGGGCTCATTGGTGGAGCTTCCCTGAATGCAGATGAGTTCGGTGCGATCTGTCGCGCCGCGGGAAACTGAAAAAATGCTGGAAACAGTCGTAGTCGTTTTTCATCTGTTGGCTGCCCTGGGCGTAGTTGCCCTGGTTTTGTTGCAACAGGGTAAAGGTGCGGATGCTGGTGCGTCTTTCGGTGCAGGTGCTTCAAATACTGTGTTCGGAAGCCAAGGTTCCTCTACCTTTCTTAGTAAGTTTACTGCTATACTTGCCGCCGGTTTCTTCATAACCAGCTTGGGGTTAGGTTACTTTGCTAAAGAGAAAGCTCATGTGCTGACTCAAGTAGGTCTCCCAAACCCAGCAGTGTTGGAAGTACCAAAAGCAAAACCGGCTTCTGATGATGTCCCGGTGCTTCAAGAGCAAAAGTCGGCTACTCCAGCGACTGACGTACCTCCAGCTCAAGAGCAGAAGTAAGAAGGGTTGTAAGCGCTGTATTGCCGAGGTGGTGGAATTGGTAGACACGCAACCTTGAGGTGGTTGTGCCCATAGGGTGTAGGGGTTCGAGTCCCCTTCTCGGTACCAATTATCAGGAGAGCCCGCTGTTGCGGGCTTTCTTGTAGGTGGAAGGTTACATTGACCCTGTAAGGGATCGGTCGTATACTTCCGCCCCAGCTTTGTCGCGGGGTGGAGCAGTCTGGTAGCTCGTCGGGCTCATAACCCGAAGGTCGTCGGTTCAAATCCGGCCCCCGCAACCAGTTTTAGCGGAGCCCCTTTTAAGGGGCTTTTTGTTAGCTGGACACTTTCAACGCCGCTGTTCGACGGCGTTTCAAGGATGGGCGTTTCGCCCATTTTTTTATTTTGCACAGCATGCACATACATGCACGAGGGGGGTTCAGGTGTCGAGCAAGCTAGAAGAGTTGCAGGCCTTGTTGGCCCCGGTGGTCGTGGCCCTAGGCTATGAATGCTGGGGTATTGAGTTTTCGGCTCAAGGTCGCCACTCAATGTTGCGCGTTTATATCGATAAAGAGGGCGGCGTGCTGGTGGACGATTGTGCCATTGTCAGCCGTCAGATCAGCGGTGTCCTGGATGTTGAAGATCCAATCTCCGTTGAATACACCCTCGAAGTTTCCTCGCCAGGCATGGAACGCCCACTGTTCACTATTGATCAGTTTGCAAAATTTGCCGGTGAACAAGTGAAGATCAAGCTGCGATCCCCGTTCGAAGGGCGACGCAACTTTCAGGGCCTTCTGCGCGGTGTAGAAGAACAGGATGTCGTGGTGCAGGTAGAAGACCATGAGTTCCTGTTGCCGATCGATATGATCGACAAGGCCAACATTATTCCCAGTTTTGACTGAGACGCGGATCCCGCGGATCCAATGGCTTGCGAAAGGCGAGGCGTACGATGAGCAAAGAAGTACTGCTGGTTGTTGAGTCGGTATCCAATGAAAAGGGCGTACCGGCAAACGTGATTTTTGAAGCGCTGGAGCTGGCCCTGGCCACTGCTACCAAAAAGCGTTTTGAAGACGAAGTTGATCTGCGTGTGGAAATCAACCGCCACACCGGTGCCTATGAGACTTTCCGTCGCTGGACGGTCGTCGAAGAAGCCGATCTTGACGATCCGGCCATCGAAACCTGGCCGAGCAAGGTTGCCGAAACGCACCCTGGCGCCCAGGTCGGTGATGTCGTCGAAGAAAAGATCGAATCGATCGAGTTCGGCCGTATTGCTGCACAAACTGCCAAGCAGGTCATTGTGCAGAAGGTTCGCGAAGCCGAGCGCGCTCAAGTCGTCGACGCTTATCGCGAGCGCCTGGGTGAAATCATCTCCGGCACCGTGAAAAAAGTTACCCGCGACAACGTGATCGTCGACCTGGGCAATAACGCTGAAGCGTTGCTGGCCCGCGAAGACATCATCTCTCGCGAAACCTTCCGTGTCGGCGTACGTCTGCGTGCGCTGCTCAAGGAAATCCGCACCGAGAACCGCGGCCCTCAGTTGATCCTGTCGCGTACCGCGCCGGAAATGCTGATCGAGCTGTTCCGTATTGAAGTGCCGGAAATCGCCGAAGGCCTGATCGAAGTCATGGCTGCGTCCCGCGACCCGGGTTCGCGTGCCAAGATCGCGGTCCGCTCCAAGGACAAACGCATCGACCCGCAAGGCGCTTGCATCGGTATGCGCGGTTCGCGTGTGCAGGCCGTGTCGGGCGAATTGGGCGGTGAGCGTGTGGATATCGTGCTGTGGGACGATAACCCGGCGCAGTTCGTGATCAACGCCATGTCGCCGGCTGAAGTGGCGGCAATTATCGTTGACGAAGATGCCCATGCAATGGACATCGCCGTTGGCGCAGACAATCTGGCTCAGGCCATTGGTCGTGGTGGTCAGAACGTGCGTCTGGCCAGCCAACTGACCGGCTGGACCCTGAACGTGATGACCGAATCGGACATCCAGGCTAAGCAGCAAGCTGAAACCGGTGACATCCTGCGCAACTTCATCGACGAGCTGGAAGTCGACGAAGACCTGGCGCAGGTGCTGGTAGATGAAGGCTTCACTAGCCTGGAAGAGATTGCCTACGTACCGTTGGAAGAAATGCTCAACATCGACGGCTTTGACGAAGACACCGTCAACGAGCTTCGCGCTCGGGCCAAGGATCGTTTGTTGACTAAAGCCATCGCTACTGAGGAAAAGCTGGCAGACGCCCATCCGGCCGAAGACCTGCTCTCGCTTGAGGGTATGGACAAGGATTTGGCGATGGAACTGGCGGTGCGCGGCGTAATTACCCGCGAAGACCTGGCCGAGCAGTCTATTGACGATCTGCTCGACATCGACGGCATTGACGATGATCGTGCCGGCAAGTTGATCATGGCCGCCCGAGCCCATTGGTTCGAGTAATTAGGCGCGGCCTGAGGAGAGAAATGCATGACGCAAGTCACGGTGAAACAACTGGCCGATGAGGTCAAAACACCGGTAGAGCGCCTGTTGCAGCAGATGCGTGAGGCAGGTCTGCCGCACACCGCCGCCGATGAAGGTGTGAGCGATAGTGAGAAGCAGTCTTTGCTGACTCACTTGAAGAGCAGCCACAAGGCGAAAGTGGAAGAACCGCGCAAGATTACATTGCAGCGCAAAACCACCAGCACCCTGCGTGTTGCTGGTAGCAAGAGCATCAGCGTTGAAGTACGCAAGAAGAAAGTCTTCGTACAGCGCAGCCCGGAAGAAATCGAAGCCGAGCGCAAACGCGAACTGGAAGAACGTCGCGCAGTAGAAAATGCTGCACGTCAGAAGGCTGAAGAAGAAGCCAAGCGTCGCGCCGAAGAAGAAGCGCGTCGCCAGCCTGCTGCTGCGCAACCTGCTGCCACTGAAGCGGTCGCCGCGCCTAGCGCGCCAGTTGAAGCTGTGCGTGAGGCCGCTCCGGTTGCCGCTGCACCTGCTCCAGCAGCTGATGCCCGCAAGCGTGACGAACCTCGTCGTCCGGATAAACCACGTGCCGACGATAACAATCGTCGCGGTGGCGGCGGCGATGGCGAGCGTAAAAACGCTCCGCATCGTGCTTCGGTCAAAGAGAAAGCGCCTGCTCCACGCGTTGCCCCACGTACTACCGACGAAGAAAGCGATGGCTTCCGTCGTGGTGGTCGCGGCAAGGCCAAGCTGAAAAAACGCAACGCCCACGGTTTCCAGAGCCCAACCGGCCCTGTCGTGCGTGAAGTGAAGATCGGCGAGACCATCACTGTTGGCGACCTCGCTCAGCAGATGTCGGTCAAGGCTGCTGAAATCATCAAGTTCATGTTCAAGCTGGGTACTCCGGCCACCATCAACCAGGTACTGGATCAGGAAACTGCCCAACTGGTTGCTGAAGAGCTGGGCCACAAAGTGACCCTGGTCAGCGACACCGCCCTGGAAGATTCCCTGGCCGAGTCCCTGAAGTTTGAAGGTGAGGCGGTTTCCCGTGCTCCAGTTGTGACCGTAATGGGCCACGTTGACCACGGTAAAACTTCCCTGCTCGATTACATCCGTCGTGCCAAGGTTGCTGCAGGCGAAGCCGGCGGTATTACCCAGCACATCGGTGCATACCACGTTGAAACCGACCGTGGCATGGTGACGTTCCTCGACACCCCTGGTCACGCCGCGTTTACCGCAATGCGTGCCCGTGGTGCCAAGGCGACCGACATCGTGATCCTGGTGGTTGCAGCCGACGACGGCGTGATGCCGCAAACCATCGAAGCCGTTCAGCATGCCAAGGCAGCTGGCGTACCGCTGGTGGTTGCAGTGAACAAAATCGACAAGCCGGGCGCTGATCTCGATCGCATCCGTAGCGAACTGTCGGTTCACGGCGTGACGTCCGAAGAGTGGGGTGGCGACACTCCATTCGTACCGGTCTCGGCGAAGATGGGTACCGGTGTTGACGAACTGCTCGAAGCCGTTCTGTTGCAAGCCGAGGTTCTGGAACTGACCGCTACTCCATCGGCTCCTGGCCGTGGTGTTGTGGTTGAGTCCCGTCTCGACAAGGGCCGTGGCCCGGTTGCGACCGTTCTGGTTCAAGACGGTACCCTGCGCCAAGGCGACATGGTGCTGGTCGGTTCGAACTACGGCCGTGTACGTGCCATGCTCGACGAGAACGGCAAGCCAATCAAGGAAGCCGGCCCGGCTATCCCGGTCGAGATCCTCGGCCTGGACGGTACCCCGGACGCTGGCGACGAGATGAGCGTGGTTGCCGACGAGAAGAAAGCCCGTGAAGTGGCTCTGTTCCGTCAAGGCAAGTTCCGCGAAGTCAAGCTGGCCCGTGCTCACGCCGGCAAGCTGGAAAACATCTTCGAGAACATGGGCCAGGAAGAGAAGAAGACGCTTAACATCGTCCTCAAATCTGACGTACGTGGTTCCCTCGAAGCGTTGAACGGCGCCTTGAACGGCCTGGGTAACGACGAAGTGCAAGTGCGCGTTGTCGGTGGCGGTGTCGGTGGTATCACCGAGTCCGACGCCAACCTGGCACTGGCTTCCAACGCTGTACTGTTCGGCTTCAACGTGCGTGCCGATGCCGGCGCTCGCAAGATCGTCGAGCAGGAAGGCCTGGACATGCGTTACTACAACGTCATCTACGACATCATCGAAGACGTCAAGAAAGCCCTCACCGGCATGCTTGGCAGCGACGTGCGGGAGAACATCCTGGGTGTTGCCGAGGTGCGTGACGTGTTCCGCTCGCCGAAATTCGGCGCGATCGCCGGTTGCATGGTTATCGAAGGTACCGTGTACCGTAACCGTCCAATCCGTGTACTGCGTGAAGACATCGTTATCTTCGAAGGCGAGCTGGAATCCCTGCGCCGCTTCAAGGATGACGCTTCCGAAGTGCGTGCCGGCATGGAATGCGGTATTGGCGTCAAGAGCTACAACGACGTCAAGGCTGGCGACAAGATCGAAGTCTACGAGAAGGTTCAGGTTGCTCGCAGCCTCTAACTCGCGCACTTCAGGAGCCACACAGCGTGTGGGCATGCAAATGCCCCGCGCCGTGTCCGGACTCTAAACGCAACGCCCGGTCTGGCTTTTGTCAGGCCGGGCGTTTGCCGCTTTCAGACCCCACGGGTTTCACCGTGTGGCAGTAACAGGTAACAAGACATGGCAAAAGAATACAGCCGTACCCAGCGAATCGGCGATCAGATGCAGCGCGAGCTGGCCCAACTGATCCGTCGCGAAGTCAAAGACCCACGCGTTGGCCTGGTCACCATCACCGCCGTTGAAGTCAGCCGTGACGTAGGTCACGCCAAGATCTTCATCACCGTGATGGGGCAGGACAGCAGCGAAGAAATCGCGCAAAGCATCAAGGTGCTCAACTCGGCCGCAGGTTTCCTGCGCATGCAGTTGGCCCGTGAAATGAAGCTGCGCAGCGTTCCGCAGTTGCACTTCCACTACGACGAAAGCGTCGTGCGTGGTGCGCACCTGTCGGCACTGATCGAGCGCGCCGTGGCTGAAGACAGCCAGCACCCGTCCACACCTGAAGACGCCAAGGAGTAAGCGGTGGCTCAGGTCAAACGTATCCGTCGCAACGTCAGCGGCATCATTCTGCTCGACAAGCCCATTGGCTTTACCTCCAATGCCGCCCTGCAGAAGGTCCGCTGGCTGCTCAATGCCGAGAAGGCCGGGCACACCGGCAGCCTCGACCCCCTGGCCACCGGCGTGCTGCCGCTGTGCTTTGGCGAGGCCACCAAGTTCTCGCAATACCTGCTCGATTCCGACAAGGGTTATGAAACCCTGATGCAACTGGGCAAGACCACCACCACGGCTGACGCCGAAGGTGATGTTCTGCAGGTTCGCGACGTGACCGTTGGTCGTGCTGATATCGAGGCTGCTTTACCCGGTTTTCGTGGGGAAATCAGTCAGATACCGCCGATGTACTCGGCGCTCAAGCGTGATGGTCAGCCTCTTTACAAGCTGGCACGTGCGGGCGAAGTAGTGGAGCGCGAACCGCGTTCTGTTACTATTGCGCGCTTGGAATTGCTTGCCCATGAAGGCGACACTGCCCGCTTGGCCGTGGACTGCAGCAAAGGCACCTATATCCGTACCCTGGTGGAAGATATTGGTGAAAAGCTCGGTTGCGGCGCGTACGTTGCAGAATTGCGACGCACCCAGGCCGGTCCTTTCAGCCTGGCCCAGACGGTCACGCTGGAAGAGTTGGAAGCGGTACACGCCGAGGGCGGCAATGAAGCGGTTGATCGCTTCCTGATGCCATCGGACAGCGGTTTGCTCGATTGGCCATTGCTGCACTTCTCGGAGCACAGCGCGTTCTACTGGCTAAACGGCCAGCCGGTACGTGCCCCGGACGCTCCGAAGTTCGGTATGGTGCGGGTACAGGATCATAACGGTCGCTTTATCGGTATCGGTGAAGTGAGCGAAGACGGGCGCATCGCGCCACGTCGACTGATTCGGTCAGAATGACCGAACGAGGGTGGCTGTTAACAGGCACGGTCACTACTCATTTTTAGATACAGGGATTTGTCCCTGGCCTGTTGAAACTGCCCTTTGGGTGGTTTCCTGAAAAAAGGATTGCCTCATGGCTCTCGACGTTCAAGAAAAAGCACAAATCGTAGCTGACTATCAGCAAGCTGTTGGTGACACTGGTTCGCCAGAAGTGCAAGTTGCACTGCTGACCCACAACATCAACAAGCTGCAAGGTCACTTCAAGGCCAACGGTAAAGATCACCACTCCCGTCGTGGTCTGATCCGCATGGTAAACCAGCGCCGTAAGCTGCTGGACTACCTGAAAGGCAAGGATCTGGGTCGTTATCAGGCTCTGATCGGTCGCCTGGGTCTGCGTCGCTAATAAGCGATTGCGCTAGAGGTTGGTTGTCTGCCGTGTGTCAGTGGGATTCCCGCTGGCCCATGGCAGGCTCCCAGCCTCAAGTTTTATCTGGATACACGTTTTACCCTGGACCAGGCTCGGGCCGATTCCCGACATTGCCCAAGAATTTCGCAAGAAAACAAGTTCCCCAAGAGCCACAAAGAAGGTAGGACACCGTGAACCCGGTTATCAAAAAATTCCAGTTCGGTCAGTCGACCGTTACCCTTGAGACAGGCCGTATCGCCCGTCAAGCCTCCGGCGCAGTGCTGGTTACCGTTGACGATGACGTCACCGTATTGGTGACCGTTGTTGGCGCCAAGACCGCTGACCCAAGCAAAGGCTTTTTCCCTCTTTCCGTTCACTACCAGGAAAAGACTTACGCTGCCGGTAAGATCCCTGGCGGTTTCTTCAAGCGCGAAGGCCGTCCTTCCGAGAAAGAAACCCTGACTTCCCGACTGATCGACCGTCCGATCCGTCCGCTGTTCCCAGAAGGCTTCATGAACGAAGTGCAGGTTGTCTGCACCGTCGTTTCCACCAGCAAGAAGACCGATCCGGACATCGCTGCGATGATCGGTACCTCGGCTGCCCTGGCAATCTCCGGCATTCCTTTCGATGGCCCGATCGGCGCTGCCCGCGTTGCGTTCCACGAAAGCACCGGCTACCTGCTGAACCCGACTTACGAGCAACAAAAAGCGTCGAGCCTGGACATGGTCGTTGCCGGTACCTCGGAAGCCGTGTTGATGGTCGAATCGGAAGCTAAAGAGCTGACCGAAGACCAGATGCTGGGCGCTGTACTGTTTGCTCACGACGAGTTCCAGGTCGTGATCAACGCTGTTAAAGAACTGGCCGCTGAAGCTGCCAAGCCAACCTGGACCTGGGCTCCTCAGCCAGAAGCCACCGAGCTGCTGGGCGCTATCCGCTCCGAGTTCGGCGCTGCTATCTCCGACGCCTACACCATCACCGTCAAGGCCGACCGTTACGCTCGCCTGGGCGAGTTGAAGGATCAGGTTGTAGCCAAGCTGTCCGGTGAAGAAGGCCAGCCTTCCTCCAGTGACGTCAAAGCTGCTTTCGGTGAAATCGAATACCGCACCGTTCGCGAAAATATCGTTAACGGCAAGCCACGTATCGACGGTCGAGACACTCGCACCGTACGTCCGCTGAACATCGAAGTCGGCGTGCTGCCGAAGACTCACGGTTCGGCGCTGTTCACCCGTGGTGAAACCCAGGCTCTGGTCGTCGCGACCCTGGGTACTGCCCGTGACGCACAGCTGCTGGACACCCTGGAAGGCGAGAAAAAGACCCGTTCATGCTGCACTACAACTTCCCTCCGTTCTCGGTGGGCGAGTGTGGTCGCATGGGTGGCGCTGGTCGTCGCGAAATCGGTCACGGCCGCCTGGCCCGTCGTTCGATTTCGGCCATGCTGCCTGCTGCTGACGTGTTCCCGTACACCATCCGTGTAGTGTCGGAAATCACCGAATCCAACGGTTCCAGCTCCATGGCTTCCGTTTGCGGTGCTTCCCTGGCGCTGATGGACGCTGGTGTGCCGATGAAGGCACCGGTTGCCGGTATCGCCATGGGCCTGGTTAAAGAAGGCGAGAAGTTCGCCATCCTGACCGACATCCTGGGTGACGAAGACCACCTGGGCGACATGGACTTCAAAGTAGCCGGTACCGCCAAAGGTGTTACCGCGCTGCAGATGGACATCAAGATCAAGGGCATCACCGAAGAAATCATGGAAATCGCTCTGGGCCAAGCCCTGGAAGCGCGCCTGAACATCCTCGGTCAGATGAACCAGATCATTGGTCAGTCCCGTACCGAACTGTCGGAAAATGCTCCGACCATGATCGCGATGAAAATCGACACCGACAAAATCCGTGATGTTATCGGTAAAGGCGGCGCGACCATCCGTGCAATCTGTGAAGAGACCAAGGCTTCGATCGACATCGAAGACGACGGCTCGATCAAGATCTTCGGCGAAACCAAGGAAGCGGCTGAAGCTGCACGTCAGCGCGTCCTGGGTATCACCGCTGAAGCCGAGATCGGCAAGATCTACGTCGGTAAGGTTGAGCGCATCGTCGACTTCGGCGCATTCGTCAACATCCTGCCGGGCAAAGACGGTCTGGTTCACATCTCCATGCTGAGCGATGCTCGCGTTGAGAAAGTGACCGACATTCTGAAAGAAGGCCAGGAAGTGGAAGTGCTGGTACTGGACGTGGACAACCGCGGCCGTATCAAGCTGTCCATCAAGGACGTAGCAGCAGCCAAGGCTTCGGGCGTTTAATTACCCCAGGCTTCACGCTGAAAAAAAGGACTCTTCGGGGTCCTTTTTTTATGCCTGGTGGAAAGTGTCTAAAAATCAGGCGCTTAGTAAATCGAAAAAGCCGCAACTTGCATGCAGGCACGATCAGCTTCATGCAAGTTGCACGATTTCGAAAATCGGCTATTTTTATAAGTTGTTGATTTATAAGGTTTTAATTCTTATTCAAGACTTGGCACACTGCCTGCAATAACCCTGTTAACGCTGCAGCATCAAGGTCCACACACTGCAGACTTTTAATAAAACAGGAGTTACTCGTATGAAGAAGTTCGCTCTCGCTACTGCTACCGCTCTGACCCTGGCCATGGGTGCTAACGTTGCCTTTGCTCAGACTTCCCAAGCGCCGATGACCCTTGCAGCTGGTGAAGCCACCAAAGCCAAGGAAGCTACTTCTGACACTTGGATCACCACTAAAGTCAAAGCTGACCTGCTGACCGAGAAAGGTATTCCTGGTGGGGATATCAAGGTTGAAACCAACAAAGGTGTGGTTTCCCTGTCCTCCACCGTAGCGATCTCCGATTCGCAAAAAGCTACCGCAGTTGCAATCACCAAACGCATTAAAGGTGTAACTGCTGTTTCCGCTGACGGCCTGCTGGCTGGCGGCGCAACCAAAGCCGACAACGTCGACAAAACCAAAAGCGCAGCTGCCGGCGCCAAAGAGACCACTT
Source organism: Pseudomonas poae (assembly GCA_028869255.1). Taxonomy (NCBI): domain Bacteria; kingdom Pseudomonadati; phylum Pseudomonadota; class Gammaproteobacteria; order Pseudomonadales; family Pseudomonadaceae; genus Pseudomonas; species Pseudomonas poae. Next base: position 6,759,257 of record CP110972.1, read on the forward strand.
CCGATACCTGGATCACTACCAAAGTGAAAGCTGACCTGGTAACCGAGAAAGGCATTCCTGGCACCGACATCAAAGTCGAAACCAACAAGGGTGTCGTTTCCCTGTCGTCGACTGCTGCTGTGACTGAATCGCAGAAAGAGACTGCAGTTGCGATCACCAAGAAAATCAAAGGCGTTAAAGCTGTATCGGCCGACGGCCTGAAAGCAGAATAACGCTTAACCCCTCGACTGAACTGTACGTCGGCGGCGGAGAGTGAGTTAGATATCCACTCAATGCACCTCACGAGTTCATGCGACCGGCCACACGGATGTGGTCATTACAGGCCCCGGCACTTGTGTCGGGGCCTGTTCTATTACGCAGATCTAAAAATGTGGGAGCGGGCTTGCTCGCGAAAGCGGTAGTTCAGTCACAGATGTATTGACTGATACTCCGCATTCGCGAGCAAGCCCGCTCCCACATTCAGATGGGTGTTGCTCGCGGGTTACTCCGCATCCAGGTGCATTGGGGTCACAACACGGCCATCCTTCTCGGCCTGCCCCAGGTTGGCATCGATGAAGTACACCCGATCATCTTCCAACTGCCCCTTGTCCACCAGGTAATCCTTGATGGTACTGGCTCGGTCCTGGCCCAGTTGGCGCAGCAGTACGTCACTGGCACTCCAGAATTTGATCACCCCCTCACGCAGTTTCGCGGAGCGATCATCGCTGCTCAGGTCTTTCCATTCCGCCGGAGGTTGCTGTTTCAGGCGGGTGCGGTAGATGCCTTCGAGCAAGGGGGCCTTTTCCTTCTCGGGCACCACCAGCAACGACGCCTGGGCCGGGACCTTGTCGCCACGGCGCTGAAGGATCTTGTAGTAGTTGTATTGGTATTCACGCTCCAGGCGCTCTGCGGCCAGGAATGGCCCGTCGCTGCTGGCCGCTGCCGTGCCTTCGATTTCCAGGCGCAGGGTAGGGCGCTCTTTCAGCGCTTTGGCCAGGGTGTTCAGGGCGCCTTCGGCGTCTTTGTTCAATTCGCTTGAGCCCGCCGCGAACGACACATTACCCAAGTCCTCCGAGCCCCCGCCGGTCACCAGCCCGCCGATAAACTTGAAGGGCGCCGTCGCCGCACGCACCACCAGATTACGCAGGGTCTGCCACACAATCGGCATCACGCTGAATTGCGGGTTATTCAGGTCGCCGGTCACCGGCAGTTCAAGGGAGATTTTACCGTCGGAGTCCTTGAGCAAGGCGATTGCCAGGCGAATCGGCAAATCCACCGCATCGGCACTGTCGACCTTCTCACCCAGTTGCAACTGTTCGATCACGACCTTGTTTTCAGCCTTCAATTGGCCTTTGGTAATCACATAGTGCAGGTCAAGGTTGAGACGGCCCTTGCGGATACGAAAGCCTGCAAATTTGCCGGAGTACGGGGTCAATGTCGTCAGTTCGACCCGTTTGAAACTGGTGGCGATATCCAGCGCCGCCATCGGGTCAAACGGGTTCACGCTGCCTTTGATCGTCACGGGCGCATAGCGATCCACCTTGCCCTTGATGTCGACACTGGCCGGTTTGGCCTGGCGACTGTCAATGGTGCCGATCTGCCCGTTGAGCTGTTGGATCGCCGTGGCGAAGTTAGGCGTAAGGCTGAAGTCGGCGAAGTTGGCCGAGCCGTCGTTGATCGCAATCTGCCCGATATGAATGCCCAGGGGCTTGTCTTTACTGGCGGCGGGCTTGGCCGCCGATTTGGCGCCACTGTCGGGCGGCTGTGGGATCAGCAGGTCATCGACGTTGGTGGTGCGATCGTCGTTGATCATAAAGCGCGCATACGGCTGCAGCAGGTTGACCTTGTCGATCGACAGGCTATCGCCGTGCTGATAATTCACGCCTTCCAGCACCAGGCGTTGCCACTTGAGGAAGTCGCGGGTCTTGAGGGTGTCGAGGGTATGCAACTGGTCCACCTGGGCCCGGCCGGTTACCTGGAGCTTCAGAGGGGCGGTGCTTTTGAGGTTCACATCCAGGTTGCTGCCGAGCATGCCGCTACGCAGTTCCAGGCGGATAAACGGGCTGATATAAGCCTGCGCAACCCGCAAGTCGATATCCTGGGTGTTCACTTTGAGCTTGGCGCTGACCGGGTTGAGGTTGACCTCGCCGGTCGCCTGGATCTTGCCTTGCTTGCCCAGGCCGGTATCGATCTTGAGGGCGAAGGGGCTCTGGTTGAGGCTGTCGAAGTTCTGCAGGTCGACATTCAGCGGGCCCAGCTCCAGTGCCACGGCCGGGTTCACCGCACGGTCAGCCAGGTGCACTTGGTAGTTGCGCAGTTGCACATCCTTGAGCAGCACTTGCCACGGCTTGCTGGGCGCGGCGGGTGCAGGTTTCGGCGAATCGGCGGTGGCCGGCGCGGTGGCGGGCTCCGGTGCCGTGGCCGGTTTGGCCGGCTGGCTGGCGAACAGTTTTTGCCAGTCGAGTTGGCCGTCGGTTTCACGGGCGGCCCAGGTTTCCAGTTTGTTGCTGCGGATCTTGCCGACCACCACCTGCTGCTTGGCCAGGTCGACGCTGGTCTCGCTGACGTCCAGTCGCTCCAGGCGCACCAATGGGCGGCCATCCGGCGCCTTGATGGCGAACGGCGCGATGCTGGCGGCGGTGTTGGTCAGGTTCAGTTCGGTCTCTTTGGCGAGGCTGAATGTGTACTCGGTGCTGAAGTTGAGCACGCCGTCCTCAAGCACCAGCGGCAGAGCGTCACGTACATACGGCCACCAGGCTTTCATCTTGCCGTCGGTGACTTTCAGGGTGCCTTTGGAGGTGATCGGCACCAGGCTGACATTGCCTTTCCAGTCGATCTGGCCACCTTCCGGACCAGCCGCGACCAAGGTCATGTCGGCATTGTCTTCGGGCAACGTGCTGAGGTTTTTCAGTTCGAAGTCGAGTTTGTCGTAGAGGAATTCGATCGGCTCGCTGGGGCGCAGATCCTGGAAATGCACATAACCGCCCGCCAGCTTGATGCTGTCGATGCGCAGCGGGAACGGTTTGGCATCGGGGTCGGCCGGGGTCGGTTCACTCGGCGGCAGCTTGAACAGTTGCGCCAGGTTCAATTGGCCGGATTTGTCGAACCGCAGCTCGGTCTTCGGCTGGTCCAGTTGTACATCGGCCAGGTGCAGGGCGCGGGTCCAGAGACTGTCGATTTGCAGGTTGGCGTAGAGGCGCTCGAAACCCACCTGTTCCTTGCCAGGCTCACCGATCTTCAGGCCCCACAGGGTCACTTCCAGGCTGAACGGGTTGAGCTCGATGCGCTCGATCCGAGCCGGCACCGTGGCGTAATTGGCCAGTTGTTGGTTGGCAATGCGAAGGGCGATGCCCGGCAGAATCAGAAAGCCCAGCAAGCTGTACAGAGCAAGTGCGGTCAACAGGGCGCCAGCGGCGCGAATCAATCCTTTGGGCATGGGTGACGCCATCTATGTCGAACGAGAGTGCCTTGGAGTATGGCACGGGATTTCGGTTCCGAAGTGCTGGGCTGTTTGGGAAAAGCCCTACAGCTGCAGGATCAGGGTTTTCAGCGGAGGCTGTTGATCCTGCGAAGGAAAGTCGGCGCCAGGCGTCATGATTTGCCAGTCGCGTACCGGGCGCCCGGCTTTCTCTGCGCAGCGCAAAACTTGCTCGCGCCAGTCGTCCATGCTGACTTTTGCCAGGTTGTTGCAGCAGATCAGCACGCCATTGTCGGCGGTGGCGAGTAGCGCGGGCTTGAGCAGGCTCTGGTAGTCACGCAGCAGGTCGACCGTGCCGAATGCGCTCTTGGCCCAGGCCGGAGGGTCGAGTAACACCAAGTCATATTGACGTTGCTCCAGGCGCGGATAGCTCGGCAACTTCTGGCCGCGCCGCTGGGTGATCGGCAGGCCGGCCAATTGGCGAATCGCCGGGAAGTAGTCGGACTGCACAAACTCCATGCTGGGCAGCTGTGGGTTGAGCAGGCCGTTCTCACGGCCGACCGCCAGGTTGCCTTCGGCGAAGTCCAGGTTGCACACCTCACGTGCGCCACCGGCAGCCGCGCTCAGGCCCACGCCACAGGTGTAGGCGAACAGGTTCAGCACGCTTTTACCGGCACTGTGGTCCTTGACCCAGCCACGGGTGTTGCGCAGGTCGAGGAACAGCAGCGGGTCCTGCCCGGCATGCCGCCCACGCACGCGGTAATTGAGCCCCCACTCGTGGCCAACCAGGTCATCCAATGCGGCGGGTTCGGCGCGGTACACCGTGTCTTCGCGGTCGATGCGCGAGTTGCCGCGAGAGCGGTCGTTGTACACCGGCAGCAGTTCCAGGCCCAGGTGTTGGTTGACCTGTTGATGCAGCGCCAACAGGTCGGCGGTTTCCAGGCTCTGGTGGAAGCTCTGCACCAGCAGTTGCGGGCCGTAGCGGTCGATGGTCAGGCCGCCGGCGCCTTCCTGGCTGCCGTGGAACAGCCGATAGCAATCGGTGCCCTGGGCATGCAGCTCGTTAAGCAGGTCTTGGCGTTGATCGAGGGCGGCGCGCAGCGCCTGATTCAGGGAAGACATGGAGCGCGCCTTGCTAAGTAATGGGGGGCAATTTGGGCGCGGAGTTTAACAGCTATGGGCGCCGGCCTACATCAACCCCATCCGCCGATGGGCGCGCTGCACCGAACCATTGCGCATCGCCCAGCGCAGCAGTGGCGCGCTGCGTTTGACCCCGGCGCGGATCATCTGGCGTTGCAGCGGGCTCTGGTGCTGTTCGAGCATGGCGCTTGCCCAGTCGGGCAGGAGGTCGATTCCGGCTTGCATCATCAGCGCGCCAAAAGGCTTGGCCAGGTGGCTGGGCGCGGGTGCATTGAGCAGCAGGCGCACTACCTCGCGGCTGCGCTCGTCGCACAGCAGTTGTGGGCGAATACGTGCCAGATAATCCGCAATTTCCTGCCGCGAGCGTGGCACATGCCGCGCCCCGAGCCGTTCGGCCACCAGGGCGATTTCGCTGTAGTAACGATCCTGGTCCCCACCCGAGAGGTGCGGGTTGCGATAGCGCAGGTGCGCCGCGAGGAAATTGCTGACCTCCGCCACATGCACCCAGGTCAGCAGGTCCGGGTCGCTGGCCGCGTACGCTCGGCCATCCGGCGCATGCCCGACCACCTGCAGGTGAATGGTGCGCACTTTTTCGATCAGCCACTCGGCGTCCTTGCGCGAGCCGAAGGTGGTGCCGGAAATAAACTGCGAGGTACGCCGCAGACGCCCGAGCATGTCCTGACGGAAATTCGAGTGGTCCCACACGCCCGCCAGAGCCAGCGGGTGCAAGGCTTGCAGCATCAAGGCGCTGATGCCGCCGATAAGCATGCTGCTGAAGTCGCCATGCACCTGCCAACTGACCGAGTCCGGCCCGAACAGGCCCGGGTCGCCCTTGGGATTTTCCAGGTCCAGTTGGCCCAGCGACAGGCCGGTCAGGCTCATCAACTGGGTTTCGATACGGCTGCGGATAAATTCCATGGCGACTCAGGGGCGTCCTATCGGTTCAAGCGTTTGTCGATCAGGCCGTCGACCACGCTCGGGTCGGCCAGGGTTGAGGTATCACCGAGGCTGTCCAGTTCGTTGCAGGCGATCTTGCGCAAAATCCGCCGCATGATCTTGCCCGAGCGGGTCTTCGGCAAGGCTGGCGCCCATTGGATCAGTTCCGGCTTGGCAAAGCTGCCAATTTCCTTGCTGACCAGCTCCAGCAGGTGTTTTTTCAGCGCATCGCTGGGCTCCACGCCATTCATCGGGGTAACGAAGGCATAGATACCCTGGCCCTTCACATCATGCGGGTAGCCGACCACGGCAGCTTCGGCCACCTGGTCATGCAGCACCAGTGCGCTTTCCACTTCGGCCGTGCCGATACGGTGGCCGGACACGTTGATCACATCATCGATGCGCCCGGTGATCCAGTAGTCGCCATCTTCATCGCGGCGTGCGCCGTCACCGGTGAAGTAGTAGCCGGGGTAGGGTTTGAAATAGGTGTCGATCATGCGCTGCGGGTCGCCGTAGACGCTGCGGATCTGCCCTGGCCAGCTGGCTTTGATGGCGAGTACGCCACTGCCGGCGCCGCTGATTTCCTTGCCTTGCTCATCCAGCAGCACGGGTTGTACGCCAAACATCGGCTGGGTGGCACAACCGGGCTTGATCCGCTGGGCGCTGACCAATGGGCTGAGCATGATGCCGCCGGTTTCGGTCTGCCACCAGGTGTCCACGATGGGGCAGCGTTGCTCGCCGACGGCGTTGAAGTACCAATCCCAGGCTTCCGGGTTGATCGGCTCGCCGACACTGCCCAGCAGGCGCAGGCTGGCGCGGGAGGTGTTCTCCAGTGGGCCGTGGCCTTCACGCATCAGGGCACGCAGAGCGGTGGGCGCGGTGTAGAAGATGTTCACCGAATGTTTATCGATGACCTGCCAGAAGCGTGAACTGTCCGGGTAGCTCGGCACGCCTTCGAACATCAGCGAGGTCGCGCCATTGGCCAGCGGGCCATACACGATGTAGCTGTGGCCGGTGACCCAGCCCACATCGGCGGTGCACCAGAACACCTCGCCGTCGCGGTAATCGAGCACGTATTTGAAGGTCATCGCGGCTTGCAGCAGGTAGCCGCCGGTGGTGTGCAGCACGCCCTTGGGTTTGCCGGTGCTGCCGGAGGTGTAGAGGATGAACAGAGGGTCTTCGGCGCCCATCGGCTCGGGCGGGCAGTCGTCGCTGGCGGCCTCCACAGCCTGTTGATACTTGAGGTCGCGACCTTCGCTCCAGTTCACGCTTGCTCCGGTGCGTTCAACCACCAATACGGTGCTGACATTCGGGCAACTGGCCAGGGCTTTGTCGACATTTTGTTTCAGCGCCACCGGCTTGCCGCCGCGCACGCCTTCATCGGCGGTGATCACTGTGCGGCAATCGGCGTCGAGAATCCGGTCGCGCAGGGCGTCCGGCGAGAACCCACCAAACACCACCGAATGCACCGCGCCAATGCGTGTGCAGGCCAGCATCGCGTAGGCGGCTTCGGGGATCATTGGCATGTAGATGCACACCCGGTCGCCCTTTTTCACGCCACGGCTTTTCAGCACATTGGCCAGGCGGCTGACGTTTTGATGGAGTTGGCGGTAGGTGATTTTGGAAGACTTTGCCGGATCGTCGCCTTCCCAGATAAAGGCCGGCTGGTCAGCGCGCTGGGCCAGGTGACGGTCGATGCAGTTGTAGCTGACGTTCAATTGGCCGCCGGCAAACCATTGGGCGGCGCCGGTGCGGATGTCTGATTGCTGGACGGTGTGCCACGGGGTCATCCAGTCGAGAAAGGCCTTCGCCTGCTCGGCCCAGAACAAGTCGGGTTGCTCAACGGATTGGCGATAGAGGCGCTGGTAGTCGGCTTGACTGAGCTGTGCAGCAAGACGGACGGCATCGGCGGTGGGGAAGGTGCTGATATCGAACATGAGCGGTCCTTATTCTTGTTTTGGGGACAAGTCATAAAGATGCACGCTGTGAGGGGAGGTTCAAGGCCAACGTCCAAACGGACGTTGGCCTTGATGAACCAGCTTCAGCCGCGGTGACGACCGCGGAAGTAGTTGATCAGGCCCTGGGTCGACGCATCGTCGGCCAGGGTTTCTTCGGCACCGGTCAGGCGGTTGTAGACGCCCTTGCCCAGCTCTTTACCCAGCTCCACGCCCCATTGGTCGAAGGCATTGATGCCCCAGATCACGCTCTGTACGAACACTTTGTGTTCATACATCGCCACCAGTGCGCCCAGACGGCGCGGGCTGATGCGCTCCACCACGATGGTGTTGCTCGGACGGTTGCCCGGGATCACCTTGTGCGGTGCCAGCTTCTGCACCTCGGCTTCCGGCAGGCCCTTCTCGCGCAGTTCGGCTTCGGCTTCGCTGCGGGTCTTGCCGAGCATCAGCGCCTGGCTTTGGGACAGGCAGTTGGCGTACAGCCATTGGTGATGGTCGGACACCGGGTTGAAGCTGACGATTGGCACGATAAAGTCGGCCGGGATCAGTTGGGTCCCCTGGTGCAGCAACTGGTGGTAGGCGTGCTGACCGTTGCAGCCTACGCCGCCCCAGATCACCGGGCCGGTATCGGTGGACACCGGTGTACCGTCCTGACGCACGCTTTTGCCGTTGGACTCCATGTCCAGCTGTTGCAAGTGTTTGGTGATGTTACGCAAATAGTGGTCGTACGGCAGGATCGCATGGCTCTGCGCGCCCCAGAAGTTGCCGTACCACACGCCCAGCAAGCCCAACAGCACCGGCATGTTGGCCTCGAACGGGGCGTTCTGGAAATGCTGGTCCATGGTGTAGGCACCGGACAGCAGTTCCTTGAAGTTGGACATGCCGATCGCCAGGGCAATCGGCAAGCCGATGGCCGACCACAGCGAGTAGCGGCCGCCGACCCAGTCCCACATCGGGAAGATGTTTTCTTCGCGGATACCGAAGGCCACGGCTGCCGCGTTGTTGCTCGATACGGCGATAAAGTGGCGGTACAGCTCGGCTTCCGAGCCACCCTGGGCCAGGTACCAGGCGCGGGCGGCCTGAGCGTTTTTCAGGGTTTCGAGGGTGTTGAAGGATTTCGACGAGACGATAAACAACGTGGTCTCGGCGCGCAGCTTCATGGTCAGTTCGTGGAACTCACTGCCGTCGATATTCGCCAGGTAGTGGCAGCGCACGCCTTTATGGGCGTAGGACAGCAGTGCTTCAGAGACCAGCTCCGGGCCGAGGAACGAGCCACCGATGCCGATGTTCACCACGTCGGTGATCGGCTTCTCGGTGTAGCCACGCCACAGGCCATCGTGGATGCGGCCCACGAGGTCGGTGATCTGGTTCAGCACCTTGTGCACGTCGGGCATGATGTTCACGCCGTTGACCGACAGCTTGTCACCCACCGGGCGGCGCAGTGCGGTGTGCAGGGCAGGGCGGCCTTCGGAGGAGTTGACCGGCTCGCCGGCGTACAGGGCGTCGATGGCGCCTTTAAGATTCACTTCCTTGGCCAGGCCCACGAGCAGGTCGCGGGTTTCGCGGGTGATCAGGTTTTTCGAATAATCGAGGAAAAGTCCGCAGCTGCTCAAGGTGAATTGGGAAAAACGCTGAGGATCGGCATTGAACGCGTCGCGCATGCTGAAATCCTGCATGGCTTGGCGATGTTGATTGAGCGCTTGCCAGGCGGGCAGAGCGGTAACGTCATGAGGGGTGCGGTAGTACGCCATCGCTGCGGGTTTCCTTTTATTACGGGGACTGCCTTTAGGACACTTCAAAGCCCGGAACGTCCAGTCTTTCATCAAGGGCTGGGTTCCGAACAGCGCTAACCATAGCGCAGGCCGATTACATTAAACCTAGCGTGTCGATATGTCTTGGCTTTGTCTGCGCTTGTGCCGGTACTTTTTTATACCGGCACTTTTTATACCTGCACAGAAAGCAGGGCAACAGGCGGGGGTCAGAGGTTCAGATGCAGGTTGTCGATGAGGCGGGTAGCGCCCAGGTAGGCAGCGACCAGGATCACCACGTCGCGGTCCTCGGCGGTGGCCGGGCGCAGGTGCACGCCCTGGCGCACTTCGAGGTAGTCCAGGCGCAACCCGGCGGCTTCGATCTGCCGGACCTGTTCGGCGCGCAGCGTGGCGAAGTCGCGGTCACCGCCTTTGATAGCGGCGGCAATCTGGCTGAGGCTGCGGTACAGCACCGGCGCGATGGCCCGTTGCTCCTCGGTGAGGTAGCCGTTGCGCGACGACAGCGCCAGGCCGTCATCGGCGCGCACGGTCGGTTCCCCGATGATCTGGATCGGCATGTTCAGGTCATGGACCATGGCGCGAATCACCGCCAGTTGCTGATAGTCCTTCTGGCCAAACACGGCCATGTCCGGCTGGACCATGTTGAACAACTTGCTGACCACCGTCGCCACCCCTTCAAAGTGCCCGGGACGGCTGGCGCCGCACAGGCCTTCGGAGAGCAGGGGCACGCTGACGCGGGTTTGGGTGGCCATGCCGCCGGGGTACATCTCCTCGACGGTGGGCGCGAACAACAGGTTGCAGCCGGCTTGCAGGAGCTTTTCCTGGTCGGCGGCCAGGGTGCGCGGGTATTTGTCCAGGTCTTCGCCGGCGCCAAATTGCAGCGGGTTGACGAAGATGCTGGCCACCACGAAGTCCGCCTGTTGCGCGGCCTTGGTCACCAGTGTGGCGTGGCCGCTGTGCAGGTTGCCCATGGTGGGCACAAAGCCGATGCGCTTACCGGCGCTGCGGGCGTGGGCGACGGCGGAGCGCAGTTCGCGCAGGGTTTTTACAGTGTTCATGCAGAGAATCCGTGTTCGGCGCCCGGGAAGGTCACGCCTTTGACTTCAGCGACGTAGGCACTCAATGCAGCGTGGATGCTGTCTTGGCCGGCCATGAAGTTTTTCACGAACTTCGGCGCACGGCCGGTCAGCGACAGGCCGAGCATGTCGTGCACCACCAGCACCTGGCCATCGGTGGCCGAGCCCGCACCAATCCCGATCACCGGCACTTTAACGGCCTGGGTGATTTCTGCCGCCAGTTCGCTCGGTACACATTCGAGCAGGATCATGGCGGCGCCAGCCTGTTCCAGGGCGATGGCATCGGCGCGCATCTGGCGCGCCTGGGCTTCGTTGCGGCCCTGAACCTTGTAGCCGCCGAGGATGTTCACCGACTGCGGCGTGAGGCCCATGTGCACACACACCGGCACGCCGCGCTCAGCCAGCAGCCGGATCGACTCGGCGAGCCACACGGCGCCTTCCACTTTGATCATGTGGGCACCGGCTTGCATCAGTTTGCCGGCGTTCTGAAAGGTCTGTTCAACCGTTGCGTAACCCATGAACGGCAGGTCGGCGATGATAAACGCACTGTCGTTACCGCGTTTGACGCTGGCGGTGTGGTACGCAAGTTCATCGGTGGTCACGGGCAGGGTGCTGTCATTCCCTTGAAGAACCATGCCCAGTGAGTCGCCCACCAGCAGCACCTCGACCCCGGCCTGGCAGCTGGCGTGGGCGAAGGTGGCGTCATAGCAGGTCAGCATGGCGATTTTTTCACCTTTGAGCTTCATGCTCTGCAAGGTGGTCAGGGTAATGTCTGGCATGAAAAGGGTCCTCGTTCAGGCGCTTGGAAACAGCGAGTAACGCGCGTGAGTCTTCGTTTTATACAGGCGCACCGTCTTGAGAGCAGTGCTTATAAGGCCTGGATTGCGCCCTTCAGCGCCGGGTTGGCGGCAGCGGGACGCCTATAGTCGTGATGAGGACACGGGAAGTCAATTGCATGTGTTACCGCATTGTTACGCGTGGGGTGTTACCTCGGTAACTGATGCGATTCAGCCGTATAGGCAGCTTGTCGAGGCTGTGGTGGTCCAGTGTGGGAGCGGGCTTGCTCGCGAATACGGTGGGTCAGTCACTGGATATGTTTCTGATACACCGTATTCGCGAGCAAGCCCGCTCCCACATTGACCGAGTCAGACTGCTGGAAGACGTTCCAGGCCAACAAACGGGCAGGCTGTCAGCAGCTCGCTGAGCGTTTGACCGTCTGGCAGGCGCAGGTCGGCGGGCGCCAGTTCTGCAAGGGGATAAAGCACAAAAGCCCTCAGGTGCATCTGGTAGTGGGGCACCTTGAGGCGCGGTTCGTCGATCAGGCGGTCGCCAAACAGCAGGATATCCAGGTCCAGGGTGCGTGGGCCCCAACGCTCCAGGCGTTCGCGGCCCTGGTCGTTTTCGATGGCTTGCAGGGCATCCAGCAGTTCCAGCGGCGCAAGGTGGCTGTCGAGGGCGGCCACCGCGTTGGTGTAGCGCGGTTGGCCCGCAAGCAGGGAATCACTTTGATAGAAGGCCGACACACCGGCGAGGGTGGTGCCGGGCAATTGCGCGAGCGCCTCGACGGCACTGCGCAACTGCTGATCCGGGGCAGCGAGGTTGCTGCCCATGCCAATGTAGATGCGTTCCACGTTTATTCGCCCGCAGCGCCCGAGGTATCGGCGGCACTGCGCTTGCGCTTGCTGGAGCTGCTGCGACGACGCTTCTTCGGCCCGGCACCTTCACCGTCGCCTTTGCTGCCGAGGTCGCGGATCATGTCGCGGCGCCCGCTGTCATTGGCATCCTGGTAGTCGGTCCACCATTCGCCCAGGCCGTCGGTCTGCTCACCGGCGCTTTCACGCAGCAGCAAGAAGTCGTAGCCGGCACGGAAGCGCGGGTTCTCCAGCAGCAGGTCGGCGCGTTTGCCGCTGCGGCGCGGCAGGCGCTCCTGCATGTCCCAGATCTCGCGGATCGGCAGGGTGAAGCGTTTTGGAATGGCAATGCGCTGGCACTGCTCGGCGATCAGCTCGTGCGCGGCTTCCTGCATGGCCGGAATCGGCGGCATGCCACGGTCTTGCAGGCGCAGTACGCGTTTGGGCAGGGCCGGCCACAACAGCGCGGCAAACAGGAACGCCGGGGTCACCGGTTTGTTCTGCTTGATGCGTAGGTCGGTGTTGATCAACGCTTCGCTGATCAGCGTGTGGGTGTACGTCGGGTTGTATTCCAACGCCTCGGCACTGGCCGGGAACAGCGGGTCGAACAGCTGCAGGTCGACGAGCATTTCGAAGGTGTCGGCGGCATACCCCGAAAGGAACAGCTTGAGCACTTCTTCGAACAGGCGCGCCGAGGGGATTTCCCGCAGCATTGGGGCCAGCTCGCGGATCGGCGCGGCGGTGTGCTTTTCGATACCGAAGTTGAGCTTGGCGGCAAAACGCACGGCCCGCAGCATGCGCACCGGGTCTTCCTGGTAGCGCTGCGTCGGGTCGCCGATCAGGCGGATCAGGTTGTTGCGAATATCGTGTACGCCGTTGGCGTAATCGAGGATGCGCTCACTGACCGGGTCGTAATACAGGGCATTGATGGTGAAGTCGCGGCGCTGCGCGTCTTCTTCCAACGTGCCGTAAACGTTGTCGCGCAGGATGCGCCCGCTCTCGTTGCGGGAAGACTGGTTGGTGTCTTCCTCTTCATCGTTTTGCGGATGGCCGGCGCGGAAGGTCGCGACTTCAATGATTTCGCGACCAAAGTGGATATGCACCAGCTTGAAGCGACGGCCGATGATTCGCGCATTGCGAAACTCGGCGCGCACCTGCTCCGGCGTGGCACTGGTGGCGACGTCGAAATCCTTGGGGGTGATATTGAGCAGCATGTCGCGTACGCAGCCGCCCACCAGATAAGCCTGGTAGCCGGCGTTCTGCAAACGTTCGACGATGTTCACTGCATAACGGCTGAACTGAGCGCGCTGCAATGAATGCTGATTGCTGTTAAGCACTTCAGGCGTGCTGCGAATGTGTTGCGTACGACGCAAGGGGGAACGGAATGACTGGAACAACTTCTTCAGCATGGGATGCACTGTTTGAAGGAATGTTCGGCCATAACGAAGAATGACCGCATGATGGGCGGGGATTCTAGCATTTAGTCGGGGGATGGTGTAGGAACAAGCTGCGGCCTTGCGCCATAAGCCTTAAAACGCCAAATGCCGGAAACTACAAGGGGAGCCGAAGCTCCCCCAGAAGTAGTTGCGTGCTCTATTTTTATTATTGATTGCGGGCTTCTTGTTTTTGTTGATCGCCCTCGCCATGAAGCTTCACCTTCATGACACTCCCAATCGGGAGCCAAGAGCAAACGGATTGCTTTGGTCGCTGTGTTGCTGATCTACGATCCAACCAGTTCAGGCTCTGCCTTAGGGCAGTTTTTGTTGTTCTCGGCCTGGTTGCGGGGCAAGCCCCAAATGCAACGCCTCTCCAAAAGAATCAGTTAGCTGCGCCTCCGCCGTGTTGTTTTTATTGTGCGTGAGTCGATTCGTCTTATTTTTATTGTCTTGTACAAAGCTTGTTATTGTTTTTGTACTAAGCATATAGCAGGGTGCGTGCCAACTTTTGTGCCGCCCAGTAAAACCGGGGGTTTGGGGCGATTTCGGGTTTTTGAAGGGCAAAAAAAGCCGGGGCTTCGTTACCGTAAGCCCCGGCTTTTGTTACGTGAAAAATCAGCGGTAACAGTTTTTTCACATCTGAGGGTGTTACCTGTGGGGGCACACCCTCAACTCTCGCTGGCGACCCCGGTCTTGCGCCGTGGAATGCCCAGGCGCTGGCGCCGTTCCCACAGGCATTTACGGCTCACGCCGAGCTTGCGTGCCAGTTCGGTCTCGGTCATGTGGTCCTGATGCTCAAGGACGAAGTGCTGGAAGTAGTCTTCCAGTGACAAATCCTCGGTTGGCTCATGGCTGGTAGTGCTACCGCCACCCTGTTGTGGGGCCAGGCCGATGAAGTCGTCATCCTCAAGGTCACTGAGCTCGATATCGATGCCCAGCAGCTCGGCGGAAATTTCCGGGCTCTCAGACAGAATCACCGCCCGTTCGACCGCATTCTCCAGCTCCCGCACGTTACCCGGCCACGAGTAATGCCGAATCGCCTGCTCGGCGTCCGGGGCGAACTTGAGGTCGGTGCGGTTGATGCGGGCGCTCTGGCGTTGCAGGAACGCTTGAGCAATCTCATTCACGTCGGCGCCACGCTCACGCAGGGCCGGCAGCTTGAGAGCGATTACGTGCAGACGGTAATACAAGTCTTCACGGAATTGGCCGATCTTGGCCAGGCTCTTCAAGTCACGGTGGGTGGCCGCGATCAGGCGCACATCGACCTTCTGTGATTGCACCGAGCCCACGCGGCGAATTTCGCCTTCCTGTAGCACACGCAGCAAGCGCGCCTGGGCTTCCAGGGGCAGCTCGCCGATTTCGTCGAGGAACAAGGTGCCGCCGTCCGCCGCTTCCACCAGGCCCGCACGCCCGGCGCTGGCGCCGGTAAACGCGCCTTTCTCGTGGCCGAACAGCTCGGACTCGATCAGGGATTCGGGGATCGCCGCGCAGTTCACCGAAATCATCGGCGCCTTGGCACGCTTGGACAGGTTGTGCAGGGCGCGGGCCACCAGCTCTTTACCGGTACCCGACTCGCCCTGGATCAAGACATTGGAGTCGGTAGGCGCCACTTTGCGGATCTTGCTGTACAGGTCCTGCATCGGTGGGCAGGAGCCGATGATGCCGATCTCGCCGTTGCTGTTGTCGACGCCCGGCTTTTCCGCACCGTTGGTCGCTTTGCCGGCGGGGCGCTGCTCGGCAGGCGCGCTGCTGGCCGACTGACGGTCACGCAGGATGCGCGCCACGGCCTGGAGCATTTCATCGTGGTCGAAAGGCTTGGCGATGTAGTCCACCGCGCCCATTTTCATGGAGTCCACCGCCGAGCGCAGGCTGGCGTAGCTGGTCATGATCAGCACCGGAGTGCCCTGGCCAAGCTTGATCAACTCGGTGCCAGGCGCGCCCGGCAGGCGCAGGTCACTGACAATCAGGTCGAACGTGGGAATGCTGAATCGCTCCTGGGCTTCCTGCACCGAGCCGGCTTCGCTGACCTGGTACTGATTACGTTCAAGCAGGCGACGCAAGGCAGAGCGGATAATGGTTTCGTCTTCGACGATCAAAATGTGCGGCATTGATTCAATTCTCTCGACGGTCTCAGTTCACAGCGGACGTCGCTTCGACATGACGCGGCAAGGTCACCCGAATACGGGTGCCGCGTTGGCTTTCGGTGTCAGCCGGGCTGTCGATGGTGATTTGTCCATAATGCTCTTCAACGATGGAATAGACCAGTGCAAGGCCCAGACCGGTACCTTCACCTGGGTCCTTGGTGGTGAAGAAAGGTTCGAACAATCGATCCATGATGTTCTGTGGAATGCCGCTGCCTTCGTCTTCCACGATCAGGTCGACCGTGTGCTCGAAAGCCTCGCTCTTGACGCGTACCGCACTGTGCGGCGGGGAAGCGTCGCGGGCGTTGGACAGCAGGTTGATCAGCACTTGGGCCAGGCGTTGTGAGTCGCCGTCGACCCAGTGGTCCGGGTCGCACAAATTGAAGAACTGTACTTCGAAATTGCGCCGGTTCAGGGCCAGTAGCCCAATCGCATCCTGCGCCACCTCGGCCAGGCACACCGCTTCGTCCTGATTCTGATGGGCGCCGGCATGGGCGAAGCTCATCAGCGACTGCACGATGCGCGACACGCGCTTGGTCTGCTCAAGGATTTGCCCGCTGATTTCGGTGATTTCACCATCCTCTTCGCGCTCCTCCCGCAGGTTCTGCGCGAGGCAGGCGATACCGGTGATCGGGTTGCCGATTTCATGCGCCACACCGGCCGCCAGCCGACCGATGCTCGCCAGGCGCTCGGAGTGCACCAGCTTGTCTTCGAGCATCTGGGTGTCGGTCAAATCCTCAACCAGCAGCACCAGGCCGCTGTTGCCGGGGGCCAGTGGCTCGTCGATTGCGGCTTTGTGCAGGTTGAGCCAGCGGGTCTGGCCGTCGAGGGCCAGGTGCTGCTTGTGCAAGTGTTCGTCGGGCAGGTTGATGAAACCTTGCAACAGTTCTTTCCATGGATCGCCGAGGGTATTCAGGCGCGAGCCGACCACGCGCTGCGCGGCGATGCCGGTCAGCTCCTCCATGGCCTTGTTCCACATCAGGATCTCCTGGTCCTTGGCCAGGGAGCACACGCCCATCGGCAGTTCCTGCAGGGTCTGGCGGTGGTAGCGGCGCAGCGCGTCAAGCTCGGCGGCCAGGCCGGTGAGGCGCGAGTGGTAGTCCTCCAGCCGGCTTTCGATGAAGTGGATGTCTTCGGTGACGTAATTTTCGCCGCCGGCCTTGTAGGGCAAAAAGGTTTCCACCATGTCCTGGGACACGCTGGGGCCCATCAGGCCCGACAGGTTGGCTTCAATCCGGTCGCGCAGACGGCGCAGCGCATAGGGGCGGCGCTCGTCAAACGGCAGGTACAGATCGCGCAGCGCCTGTTCGACTTCCTTCTGCGCCGCCTTGGCGCCCAGGGCTTGGCCAGTTGCGTGGCGAACTCCTGGGGCGAGGCTGCGTGCAGTTCGCGGCGTTGCGGGCGGCGCACGTTATCGACCGCGCAAGCCTCGGCGGCGCTGGTTTCTTCGGGGCTGGCGTTGGTGAACAGCGAGATCAGGGTGAACATCAGCACGTTGGCGGCCAGGGACGCAATCGCCGCCATGTGCCAGCTGGTGTCGTCCAGCACGTAGATCATGTTCAGCAGCGGGATGTAGAAGCCCTGCAGGTTGCCGACCAGCGGCAGCAGCATGGTCACGATCCACACCAGAATCCCGGCCAGCAGCCCGGCGATAAAGCCGCGCCGATTGGCCGTCGGCCAGTACAGTACCGACAGCACGCCCGGCAGGAACTGCAAGGTCGCCACAAACGCGACAATGCCCAGGTTGGCCAGGTCTTGCCCGGCGCCGAGCAGCAGGTAGAAGCCGTAGCCGGCCATGATGATCGCGACGATCAGGGCGCGGCGCGTCCATTTCAGCCAGCGGTAGATATTGCCTTCGGCGGGCGGCTGGTACAGCGGCAGCACCAAGTGGTTGAGCGCCATGCCCGAGAGTGCCAGGGTGGTGACAATGATCAACCCGCTGGCCGCCGACAACCCGCCGACGTAGGCCAGCAGGGCCAGCGCCGGGCTATTGGCGGCAATGCCGATGCCCAGGGTGAAATACTCGGGGTTGGTGGTGGCGCCCAGTTTCAGGCCGGCCCACAGGATCAGCGGCACCGCCAGGCTCATCAGCAGCAGGAACAGCGGCAAACCCCAACTGGCGCTGACCAGCGAGCGCGGGTTGAGGTTCTCGGTGAACGTCATGTGATACATGTGCGGCATCACGATGGCCGAGGCGAAAAACACCAGCAGCAGCGTGCGCCATGGGCCTTCCTGCAACGGCGTGTGCAGGGCGGCGAGGGCGGTCTGGTTTTGCAGCAGCCATAGCTCCAGCTGTTGCGGGCCGTCGAATACACCGTAAAGCGCATAGAGGCCGACGCCGCCGATGGCGATCAGCTTGATCACCGACTCAAAGGCAATCGCAAACACCAGGCCTTCGTGCTTCTCGCGAGTGGCGATATGGCGGGAACCGAAGAAAATCGTGAACAGTGTGATCAGCGCGCAAAAGGCCAGGGCCACGCGGTGTTGCACCGGCTCGCGGGTCAGGATGCTGATGGAGTCGGCCACGGCCTGGATTTGCAGGGCCAGCAAGGGCAGCACGCCGATCAGCATGAAAATCGTGGTCAGTGCGCCGGCCCAGGTGCTGCGAAAGCGGAACGCAAACAGGTCGGCCAGGGACGACAGCTGATAGGTGCGGGTGATTTTCAGGATCGGATACAGCAACACCGGTGCCAGCAGGAAGGCGCCGGAGACCCCGAGGTAGCTGGACAGAAAGCCATAACCGTACTGGTAGGCCAGGCCCACCGTGCCGTAAAACGCCCAGGCGCTGGCGTACACGCCAAGGGACAAGGTGTAGGTCAGCGGATGGCGAATGATCGCCCGCGGAATCATTCCGCGCTCACTGATCCAGGCGACGCCGAACAAGGCCGCCAGGTAGGCGGCGCTGATCAGCAGCATCTGGGTGAGGCTAAAGCTCATCGGCATCTTTTTGGCTCTGCAGGATGAAGGTCACGACGATCAGGATCAGCCATAGCAGATAAGGGCGGTACCAGGCGCCCGTGGCGTCGATCCACCAATCCATGATGGCGGGGGAAAACAGGTAGATCCCGACGACCAGCAGCAGGACCAATCGATAGATGTACATGTTGGCCTCTGTGTAAAAACGTGCGGCGATGGTAACGGATGGCTGGCAAGCTGCAAGCGCCTTCAGCTCAATTGCGCTTCGGCCAGCGTGAGAGTGCGCGGGATAAGGCCGGCATCCCACTGCGCAATGCCCCAATCCAGCAGTTCCCGTGGGCTGGCGTAGAGCAGTTCGTTGCCGGGTTGCTGGCCGAGGGCGCGCAATGCTCTTAACAGCAAAGGCGTGGCCTGGTCGGGTGTCAACGGCGGCGAGCGGTAGGTTTTGCCCAACTTGTTACCGTCCGGCTGAATGATCAGGGGCACATGCAGGTAGCGCGGTTGGCGCAGGCCCAGCAACTCTTGCAGATACAGTTGGCGCGGCGTGGAGTCCAGCAGGTCGGCGCCACGTACGATATCAGTCACCCCTTGCCAGGCGTCGTCGAGCACCACGGCCAGTTGGTAGGCATACAGGCCGTCGCGGCGGCGGATGATGAAATCGCCTACATCGCGGCCCAGGTGCTGTCGGAATTCGCCCTGTACGCGGTCGGTAAAGTGGTACTCCAGCTCCGGGACGCGCAAACGAATGGCCGCATCTTGCTGCGCGTGACCGGCATTGCGGCACAGCCCCGGGTAAATCCCGTGGTAGGGCTCCAGCTGTTTGCGCGAACAAGTGCAGGCGTAAGCCAGGCCGTGGTTGAACATGTCGTTCAGCACCTTGGCGTAGGCATCATGCCGTTCGCTTTGTAGGACCCGTTCACCGTCCCATTCAAAACCGTAGCTTTCCAGGGCGTGCAGGATCGCCGCCTGGGCGCCGGGCTCTTCACGGGGTGGATCGAGGTCTTCCATGCGCATCAGCCAGCGGCCGTGGTTGGCGCGGGCATCGAGGTAGGAGGCGAGGGCGGCGACCAGCGAGCCGAAGTGCAAATGGCCGCTGGGCGTGGGGGCGAAACGCCCGATATAGGTAGAGGCTGTCATGGGCCGGATACTACTGGAAAATCGCTAAACGCCAGAAACAAAAATGGGGCGTTTGCACGCCCCATTCGTTCAGCTCGGCAGATTATTTGCCGACCTGTTTTTCCTTGATTTCGGCCAAGGTCTTGCAGTCTACGCAGAGGTCCGCGGTTGGGCGGGCTTCCAGGCGGCGAATACCGATCTCGACGCCGCAGGATTCGCACCAGCCGTATTCTTCGTCTTCGATCAGTTGCAGCGTCTTGTCGATCTTCTTGATCAGCTTGCGCTCGCGATCGCGGGCGCGCAGTTCGAGGGCGAATTCCTCTTCCTGGCTCGCACGGTCGGCCGGGTCCGGGAAGTTGGCTGCTTCGTCCTTCATATGGTCAACCGTGCGGTCGACTTCCTGCATCAAGTCCTGCTTCCACTGCTTCAGGATTTTGGAGAAGTGCTCGCGCATGGGCTTGCCCATGTATTCCTCACCC
The DNA here is from genome assembly GCA_028869255.1 of Pseudomonas poae. Taxonomy (NCBI): domain Bacteria; kingdom Pseudomonadati; phylum Pseudomonadota; class Gammaproteobacteria; order Pseudomonadales; family Pseudomonadaceae; genus Pseudomonas; species Pseudomonas poae. The sequence goes on from CP110972.1 coordinate 6,779,249, forward strand.
TTCGATTCGACGTAGGGTTGGAAGCCGCTGATGCTCTGTTGCTTTGCTTGGGTGGACATGAATAGACCGCCTCTCACTCTTCTAATCCATTGCGCAGGATTGCAACGTCACCGACACCTGCCGGCCCTGCGGCTGCAAGCGGGCGAACTTACCAGATAGATTCAGGGTGCGCCACTCCCGGTTGTCGAGGCCCGTCGCGTACGGGTTGCAAAGTGCAGTAGCCCGTCGTTGCTGGGTATGTAACGTCTCGAATGTTGATTTTAGTCGTTTTACACGCGCTTGCCGGGCTGCCGAGGCAGCCGAGCAGGCAATAGAACATGTTTTAACGCGAGGGTTCGGTAGAATCCTGATTTTGTCCTCACCGTTAAGGAAGGCTAATGGCTCAGCCCTACAGTGCGCGCAGTCGCGCCATCGAACCTTTTCACGTCATGGCGTTGCTGGCGCGAGCCAACGAGCTGCAAGCGGCCGGCCATGATGTGATCCACCTGGAAATCGGCGAGCCGGATTTCACCACCGCCGAGCCGATCATCCAGGCCGGCCAGGCCGCGCTGGCCAATGGCAAGACGCGCTACACCGCCGCCCGTGGGTTGCCCGAGCTGCGTGAAGCCATCAGCGGTTTTTACCAGCAGCGCTACGGCCTGAGCGTGGATCCCGAGCGCATTCTGATCACGCCGGGTGGCTCTGGGGCCCTGTTGCTGGCGAGCAGCCTGTTGGTTGATCCGGGCAAACATTGGTTATTGGCGGACCCGGGCTATCCGTGCAACCGGCATTTCCTGCGCCTGGTGGAGGGTGCGGCGCAACTGGTGCCGGTCGGCCCCGAGGTGCGCTACCAACTGACCGCTGATCTGGTCGCCAGGCACTGGGACCAGGACAGTGTGGGCGCGCTCGTCGCATCGCCGGCCAATCCGACCGGTACCATCCTCACGCGGGATGAACTGGCCGGGCTGTCCAGCGCCATCAAGGCACGTAACGGCCATTTGGTGGTGGACGAGATTTACCACGGCCTCACCTACGGCACCGATGCCGCCAGCGTGCTGGAAGTGGATGACGAGGCATTCGTCCTAAATAGTTTTTCGAAGTATTTCGGCATGACCGGCTGGCGCCTCGGTTGGCTGGTGGCGCCACCTGCGGCGGTGGGCGAGCTGGAGAAACTGGCGCAAAACCTCTACATCAGCGCGCCGAGCATGGCTCAACATGCGGCATTGGCGTGTTTCACCCCGCAAACCCTGAGCATTCTGGAAGAGCGCCGCGCCGAATTTGGTCGCCGCCGTGATTTCCTGTTACCGGCCCTGCGCGAGTTAGGGTTCGGCATCGCTGTCGAACCGGAAGGGGCGTTCTACTTGTATGCCGATATCAGCGCGTTCGGCGGTGATGCCTTCGCGTTCTGTAGGCATTTCCTGGAAACCGAACATGTAGCCTTTACGCCTGGGCTGGATTTCGGCCGCTACCAAGCCGGCCACCATGTACGGTTTGCCTACACGCAAAACCTCGATCGGCTACAGGAAGCGGTGGAACGGATCGCGCGTGGCTTGCGGAGCTGGCAAGGCTGATGCGTTTTTATCCTCCCCTCGAAGAAGCGCGCTTGATCCGCCGCTACAAGCGTTTTCTCACCGATATCGAAACCGTTACCGGCGAGTTGCTCACCATTCACTGCCCGAACACCGGCTCGATGCTCAATTGCATGGTCGAAGGCGGGCAAGTCTGGTTCAGCCGTTCCACGGACCCCAAGCGCAAGCTGCCGGGCACCTGGGAGATCGCCGAGACGCCTCAGGGGCGGTTGGCCTGCGTCAACACCGCTCGCGCCAATCAGTTAATTGAGGAAGCCTTGCGCGCCGGGGTGATCACCGAGCTCAACGGCTTTACCGGGTTGAAACGCGAGGTGCCTTATGGGCAGGAAAAAAGCCGCATTGATTTCCGTCTGGATTACCCCGATGGCGCGGCTTATGTCGAAGTCAAAAGCGTCACGCTGGGATTTGATGGCACCCGTGTGGCTGCCTTCCCCGATGCAGTGACTCAGCGCGGCGCCAAGCATTTACGCGAACTCGCGCACCTGGCCCGGAGCGGGGTGCGGGCGGTGCAGCTGTATTGCGTCAATCTGTCGGGCATTGAAGCGGTGCGACCTGCCGTGGAGATCGACGCCGGTTACGCCGCCGCCCTGCGCGAGGCCAAGGCGGCCGGGGTTGAGGTGTTGGCGTATGGGGTGAAGGTCACACCGGAAGAAATCTACGTGGACCGCCGACTCGAGGTACTGCTCGGGGACTAGAGTTGCACCCACAGCCCCTGCTGGTCTTCGCGGCCGGGCAGGGCAGTGAGGCTTTGCCCCGCGCAGGGGCCGGCGATGCACTCGCCGCTTTCGATCAGGAACAGCGCGCCGTGGGTGGCGCACTGGATCAGGCTGGCGCTGGTGTCGAGAAAATGGTCCGGCTGCCACTCGAGCGGAATGCCGCGATGGGGGCAGCGGTTGATATAAAAGTAGGCAACGCCGTCGCGGCGCACGGCCAGCAGCTTGCAGCCGTCGATATCAAAACCGAGGCTGCTGTTGGGCGCCAGGGCATCGGAGGGGCAGAGAAACTTCATTTCAATCCTTATGCCTTGACGTTCAAATGCAAACAATTATCAAATGCCGGCTTCGCCCGTTGGCCGACCGGGTGCTTGGTTCGATGCGCTGCACAGGTTTTCTGTCACATCGATGAGTGCTCGATAGGCCCTGCCTTGGAAGGAAACCCTGTTATGCGCCTGAGTGCCAGTGCTACTGCGCTTGTTGTCGGACTGCTGGTCAACCACGGGGCGCAAGCCTCTGAGCTGCCTCAACGCTGGGTGAGTGCCGGTGGAGCGCTGTCGGAATGGGTGACGGCACTGGGGGTGAGTCGAAGCTGGTAGGCGTGGACACCACCAGCCAGCATCCGGAGTCCCTCAAAGCGTTGCCGAGCATTGGTTATCAGCGCCAGTTATCCGCTGAAGGCATTCTGAGCCTGCGCCCGCAAGTACTGGTCGGTACCGAAGAAATGGGGCCGCCGCCGGTGTTGGCGCAGATTCGCGGGGCGGGTGTGCAGGTAGAGATGTTCTCGGCGCAGCCGGATCTGCCGACCCTTAAAGGCAACCTGCAGCACCTGGGCAAGCTGCTGGGCAATGAAGCCAAGGCCATCCAATTGTTTACCGGATATGAGCAGGCGCTCGACCAGCAGAAGACCTGGGTTGCCAAGGCCCAGGCCACGCAAAAGGCGCCGGGTGTGTTGCTGCTGCTCGGGCATGCCGGCGGTAAACCGCTGATCGCGGGTAAAGACACGGCGGCCGACTGGCTGTTGCAGCAGGCGGGCGGGCATAACCTGGCGACTCACAGCGGTTATAAGCCGTTCTCCGTGGAGTCGTTGGCGGGGCTGAGCCCGGATGTGCTGGTGTTTGCCGATCGTGCCCTGACCGGTGACGCGGCGCGTGCGGCCTTGTTCAAGGAGAATCCGATCCTGGCCTCGACGCCGGCCGCCAAAACCGGCCGCGTAGTTGAGCTGGACCCGACGCTGCTGGTGGGCGGCTTGGGGCCGCGTCTGCCGCAAAGTCTGGTGAAGTTGTCTGAAGGGTTTTATCCATCTCAGGCTAAAACCGCCCCATGACCACTCTGGTTAAACCGCGCACGTTATTTATCGGCCTGGCGCTGCTGTGTGTGCTGGCGACTTGGCTCTCTTTGGTGTTGGGGCCGGTAAGCCTGCCATTGCTGGACACCCTCAAGGCGGCCTTGCGCTTGATGGGCGTGCCGATCCAGGCGCAAGGGTTGGAGCAGGCTGAGCTGATCCTGGGGCAGATCCGTTTGCCGCGCACCTTGCTGGGGCTGGCGGTGGGCGGGGTGTTGGCGTTGTCGGGCGTGGCCATGCAAGGGTTGTTTCGCAACCCGCTGGCCGACCCTGGGTTGGTGGGGGGTCTCCAGTGGTGCGGCGCTGGGGGCGGCGGTGGCGATTGTGGGCGGTACGTTTTTTGGCGGGCTGCCGGATGCGTTCGGGCCGTACCTGTTGTCGCTATGTGCGTTCCTTGGCGGCTTGGGCGTAACCGCGCTGGTCTATCGGCTGGGGCGGCGCAATGGCCAGACCAATGTCGCGACGATGTTGCTTGCCGGCATTGCCCTGACGGCCCTGGCCAGCTCGGCGGTCGGCCTGTTTACCTATCTGGCGGACGACGCGACCCTGCGCACCCTGACCTTCTGGAACCTGGGCAGCCTCAACGGCGCCAGTTATTCGCGTTTGTGGCCCTTGCTGCTGGTGAGCGCCGGTGTGGCATTGTGGTTGCCGCGCCGTGCCAAGGCGCTGAACGCGCTGCTGCTGGGCGAGTCGGAGGCCAATCACCTTGGGATCGATGTGGAAGGGCTCAAGCGCGAGCTGGTGTTGTGCACCGCACTCGGTGTGGGCGCGGCCGTGGCGGCGGCGGGCATGATCGGGTTTGTGGGGCTGGTGGTGCCGCATTTGGTGCGCCTGCTGGCTGGGCCTGATCATCGCGTGCTGTTACCGGCGTCGGTATTGGCCGGCGCGAGCCTGTTGTTGTTTGCCGACCTGGTCGCACGCCTGGCGCTGGCGCCGGCTGAATTACCGATCGGAATTGTCACTGCGTTTATTGGCGCGCCGTTTTTTCTTTACCTGTTGTTGCGGGGGCGTGCCTGATGCTGCGAGTGGAAGACCTGCATATCCGCCGCGGTGGTAAAACCGTATTGGCGGACATCACCCTCGACCTGCTGCCGGGCCAGGTCCTCGGCGTGCTCGGCCCCAACGGCGCGGGCAAGAGTACGTTGCTCGGTGCCTTGTGCGGTGAGCTGCACCCGGACCAGGGCAAGGTATGGCTGGATCAGCAGGCCCTCAAGGATTGGAGCGGAACGCAACGGGCCCAGCGACTGGCAGTGTTGCCCCAGAGCTCAACCCTGGACTTCGCGTTTCGGGTTGAGGAGGTCGTTGGCATGGGCCGCTTGCCCCATCAGACAGGGCGCGTGCGCGATGACGAAATCATCGAGGCGGCGCTGCAGGCTGCGGATGTCGGGCACCTGAGCGGTCGCAGCTACCTGACGTTGTCGGGTGGCGAACGTCAGCGCGTGCACCTGGCGCGGGTGCTGGCGCAGTTATGGCCCGGCGAGGCGGGGCAGACGCTGCTGCTCGATGAGCCGACGTCGATGCTCGACCCCTTGCATCAACACACCACATTGCAGGCCATTCGCACCTTCGCCGATCGCGGTGCAGCGGTGCTGGTGATCCTGCACGACCTGAATCTGGCGGCGCGATACTGTGATCGGATTCTGTTGCTGGAGCAGGGTCGGCCGCATGCCTTGGATACGCCGGCGCAGGTCATGCGCCCGGGGCCGCTGAAGGCTGTCTTTGGCCTGGAGGTGTTGGTGCAGCCGCACCCGGAGCGTGGGCATCCGCTGATCATTGCGCGCTGAGCTCAGTTTTCTGCAGGCAAAAAAAGACCCGGCAAAAAGCCGGGTCAAATAACCGTGATTAGCCTGATGAGGAGATAATCTGAGAGTCCGAACCAATGGTCTTTCAGTTATCGGCTGATCTCGCGACCAGTTGTGATAATCATAACGATTCTCATTTGAGAGTCAACCTCTGTTTGGAATGTGCCTGAGATTTCCTCAAACGCTCGTTCGAAATACCCGTAAACATTGATCTAATTCTTCTGACGCGCCGAGATTGCATCCAGCTGACGGTTCAACGCGTCCTTGCGCTCGGCAGGAATGTCGTTCCAGTGCACATCCATTAATGCCCCTTCGATTGCGTACAGCAGCACTTTCGACGCCCGAAACCCGCGCGTGCGTACGGCTCGGTAGGCATCGACCGCCCCCAGGCGGCGCAAGTCAGATGCGCTGTGGATGCCCACCGCATGCAGCCACTGCGCTGACGTCTTGCCGAGGTTTTTCAGGTGTTGCAGCTCATCGTTCATCAAGCCTCCTTGCGACGGCCGAATGGTGCGGTGGGTATCGTGACCAGGCAAGCCTGAAAAGGAGTGTAGCGCTCAGTAGGAAAAGCGTAGTTCTTTGGCCGGAAACGGCCTAAAAGCTTATAAGAATGGCGCGGGGATTTAGACGGACAGCAGGGGGAGGCCCCGGTACGTCTGTGCGTAAGCGGGGCAGTGCGGTGACAGTTACTTAGTGCGGTAGCGCAGGCGAGTGCCGAAATTGACCGACATAAGGATCTCATCGGCGGTCAGTTCGGGTGGGAAGTAGGTGCCCGAGATCTGGGCATGGGCCAGGCTGGCGCCTTCCAGTGAGCAGTCGCGCAAATCCAGGCCGCGCAGGTCGGCGGAGCGGAAATACGCGTCGGTGAAGTCCACGCCCGTAGCATTCAGCTCGCGCAGGTCGAGCCCACGGAAATCGCCGCCGCGCATGTCGATGGCGGCGTCTTTCGGGCGTTCCTGGTTGAAACCTCGGATATCGTCTTTATGCAGGAGCGAGTAGAGCGGGGTATCGAGAAGCTTGGGCTGACTCATGAAGGCGACTCCTGTTGGATTTATGACGCCATTATAGTGCCACTATTGCTTGGCCGTGCGCCCAAGTCGACGACACGACCAAGAAATTTTTCTTACAGGCCCGGCAGGCGTTGGCGGATTTGTGCGACCAAGGCGTCGAGCGTCCCGCTTTGGTTGGTTTCCACGCGCTTGCTCAGCAACAGTTCTTCGGCGGTCAGCGGGTCGCGAGTGGCCTGCTGTTCCTCGATAACGCTCAGCGTAGCGTCGGAAGGATCGTTGTTGTCGGCCTGACGTTGTTCCAGCCAGCTGGCGATAACCGCCTGCGGCGCGTTGCAATCGAGGATCAGGAAGGGCGCGCCGGTGGCTTCGGCAACCTTGGCCGCTGCATCGCGTTGTTCGCGCTTCAGGAAGGTGGCATCCAGCACAACCGGGTAGCCGGCACGCAGAATAGTGTCAGCGATTTCATTCAGGCGGGCGTAGGTCGCTGCACTGGCATCAGCCGCGTAGATACCTGCCTGCGGCGTGTTTTCCACCTGCTGCTCGCCGAAGAGGCGCTTGCGCTCCACATCTGAACGCACGCGCACCGCGCCCAAGGCCTCCACCAGACGCATGGCGACGTGGCTTTTGCCTACAGCAGAAACACCGTGGGTAACCGCCAGGAAGCGCGACGGAATAGTGCTGTAGCTTTCCGCCAGGTTGGCGTAGTTGCGGTATTGGCGCAGCGTGGTGGCGCGCTGCACAGGGCTGGCCTCGCTTGGCATGCTGAACAGCGCGACCTTGGCGCGCACCATTGCACGATAGGCTTTATAGAAGTTCAGCACTTCCAGGCCCTGATAGTCGCCGGTCAGCTCCAGGTACTGGCTGATAAAACGCCGCGCCAGGGATTTGAGGCCACGGTCTTCGAGGTCCATGGCCAGGAAACCGGTGTCGGCGTACACATCGGTGAAGCGGAACGGTTCGTTGAACTCGATGCAGTCGAAGATCACCACATCGCCATCGATCAACGTGGCGTTGCCCAAGTGGATATCGCCATGGCATTCGCGGGTGAAGCCATCCAGCTTGCGCTGTGCCAGCAACGGCTTGAGGCGCTCGAAGCTGCTTTCGGCCCAGGCTTGCAAGGCCTCGAGTTGACCCAGGTCGGCCTTGTCGCTGAGGAACGGGCGGATCTGCTCAAAGTTCTGCCGCACCGGCGCCATCACTTCGTCCGGAGTGCCGGCCGCGTGGGTTTGCGGGACTTTCGGCGCGGTGAGGTGGAAGTGCGCAATCTGCTTGGCCATTTCATCGATGTGCGCACTGGTCAGCTCGCCATTGGCCTGCAAGGTGCTGAGCAATTGGCTTTGCGGGAACTGGCGCATTTTCAGCGCGTACTCGATAACCGGACCTTCGCCGCCCAGCTGAGGGGCTTCGGCGGTGCCGGTAATCGGCAACACTTCAAGATACAAGTCTTCGGTCAGGCGTTGGTTGAGGCGCAGTTCTTCGTTGCAGAAGTGACCCCGATCGGCCAGTTGGGTGAAGTCCAGAAAGCCGAAGTTCATCGGCTTCTTCAGCTTGTAAGCGTAGGGGCCGGTCAGGATGACCCAGGAAATATGGGTCTCGATGACCTGGAACGCTTCAACCGGATGGGGGTATAAAGCCGGGTTTTGCAGGGCGGCAATCAGGGACTGGCTCACGGGCGATCCTTCAGAGTCTGGGGGAAATCATGGCCGGCATTATGGCGGTTACAACCGGTCGTGCAAACCGCTGTCCGGCTCATGTTGATCATCAATAAAGTGCGTATAATCCGCCGCCATGACTCGAACCCGATCTCCCCGTTCCCGTAAAAAACCTCCTTCCCGTGGCCTGCGCCCATGGCTCGGCTGGGCGCTCAAACTCGGCCTGGTTGGCCTGGTGGTGCTCGCCGGCTTCGCGGTGTACCTCGACGCCGTGGTCCAGGAGAAATTCTCCGGCAAGCGCTGGACCATTCCGGCCAAGGTATATGCACGCCCGCTGGAGCTGTTCACCGGCCAGAAGCTGAGCAAGGATGACTTCCTCACCGAACTCGACGCCTTGGGCTATCGCCGCGAGCCTGTGAGCAATGGCCCGGGCGCGGCCGCCGTCAGCGGCAACACCGTCGACCTGAACACCCGTGGCTTCCAGTTCTATGAAGGCCTGGAAAAAGCCCAGCCGGTGCGCGTGCGCTTCTCCGGCGACTATGTGGCCGAGCTGTCGTCGCTCAATGGCTCCAAGCTGCCGGTGGTGCGCCTGGAACCGCTGATGATCGGCGGGATTTACCCGAAAAACCTTGAAGATCGCATCCTGATCAAGCTTGATCAGGTGCCGCCGTACCTGCTGGAAACCCTGGTTGCCGTAGAAGATCGCGATTTCTACAGCCACTGGGGCGTGTCGCCGAAGTCGATTGCCCGCGCCATCTGGGTCAACACCTCCGGCGGCAGGATGACCCAGGGCGGCAGTACGCTGACGCAACAATTGGTCAAGAACTTCTACCTGACCAACGAGCGCAGCCTGACCCGTAAACTCACCGAAGCCATGATGGCGATGCTGCTGGAGCTGCATTACAGCAAGCAGGAAATCCTTGAGGCGTACCTTAACGAGGTCTTCGTCGGCCAGGACGGCCAGCGTGCGGTGCACGGTTTTGGTTTGGCCAGCCAGTTCTTCTTTGGCCAGCCGCTGTCCGAACTGAAGTTGCATCAAGTTGCGTTGCTGGTCGGGATGGTCAAGGGGCCGTCCTACTACAACCCGCGTCGTAACCCGGAGCGTGCGCTTGAACGCCGTAACCTGGTACTCGATGTGCTTGAACAGCAGGGCGTTGCCACTGCGGAGCAAGTGGCCGCAGCCAAGAAAATGCCACTGGGTGTGACCACTCGCGGCAAGCTGGCCGACAGCTCCTTCCCGGGCTTTATCGATTTGGTCAAGCGCCAGTTGCGGGAAGACTACCGCGACGAAGACTTGACCGAGGAAGGCTTGCGGATCTTCACCAGTTTCGATCCGATTCTGCAGATGAAGGCCGAAGCGTCGGTCAACGACACCTTCAAACGCCTGACCGGCCGCAAAGGCTCAGACGAAGTGGAAGCGGCCATGGTGGTGACCAACCCGGAAACCGGTGAGGTCCAGGCCATGATCGGCAGTCGCCAGGCGAGTTTCGCCGGGTTTAACCGTGCTCTGGATGCCGTACGGCCGATCGGCTCGCTGGTCAAGCCGGCGGTCTATCTGACGGCCTTGGAAAAGCCGAGCAAATACAGCCTTACCAGTTGGCTGTCGGATGATCCGTTGTCGGTCAAAGGCGCAGATGGCCAGGTGTGGACGCCGCAGAACTTTGATCGTCGCTCCCACGGTACGGTGTTCCTGTACCAGGGGCTGGCGCATTCCTACAACATTTCCACCTCCCGCCTGGGCCTGGAAGTGGGGGTGCCGAATGTGCTCAAGACCCTGGCGCGCCTGGGCATCACCCGTGAATTCCCGGCCTTCCCGTCGATCCTGCTGGGCGCCGGTGCAATGACGCCGATGGAAGTGGCAACCATGTACCAGACCCTCGCCAACGGTGGCTTCAATACGCCGATGCGCGGCATTCGTAGCGTGCTGACCGCCGAGGGCGAGCCGCTCAAGCGCTACCCGTTCCAGATTCAGCAGCGTTTTGATGCGGGCTCCATCTACCTGATCCAGAACGCCATGCAGCGCGTGATGCGTGAAGGTACCGGCAGTTCTGTCTATAAGGTTCTGCCTTCGAACCTGACGCTGGCGGGCAAAACCGGTACCAGTAACGACTCGCGTGACAGCTGGTTCGCCGGTTTCGGCCAGGATGTGCTGGCGGTGGTGTGGCTGGGTCGTGACGACAATGGCAAGACCCCGTTTACCGGCGCCACAGGCGCACTGCAGGTCTGGACCAGTTTCATGCGCAAGGCCGACCCGTTGCCGCTGAACATGCCGCAGCCGGACAATATCGTGCAGGCCTGGATTGATCCGCACACGGGGCAGGGCTCCGATGCCAACTGCCCAGGCGCGGTGCAGATGCCGTATATTCGCGGCAGCGAACCGCCACCCGGTCCCGCGTGCGGTGGCAGTGCCCCGGCTGACGCGGAATCGGTGATGGATTGGGTCAAGGGCTGGATGAATTAAGCAAAGAGGGTTTCAAGTGAACAAGTGGTGGATTCCAGCTATTACAGCTCTGGCTTTGCTCAACGGTTGCGCCAGCGTGCAGCGCGGCTCGATTCCGGTGGTGGACTCGAGCACAGCCGTCTCGAATAACGACCGCATCTCGGCCAACGGCGGTTTCCGCCAGACCGTGACCAAGCGTCCCGTCCAGGCCGCTCCGCAGGCTGTGCCGCAGGATTCGGGCGTGGTAGTGATGGTACCAGGGGGTGGCGCTGCCACCTCCGCGCCGATCAGTGCCGAGCCGTGGACCCCAGGGCCAATCACCTCTGGCCCGATCGATACCACACCGATTCAGACGGCCCCGGTTAACCAGGGCTCCTACACCATGCCGTCGACGCCGAGCGGCATTCCGTCGTCCTCCAGCGCTGGTGGCCTGTCGGCTGACGAGCAACTGGATGGCCCGGTACTGGCCTTGCTCACCACCGCCCAGCAACAGCAGGCCGGTGGCGATTTGAATGGCGCATCGTCGAGTCTTGAGCGGGCCCAGCGGGTTGCGCCTCGCGAGCCGCAAGTGTTGTATCGCCTGGCTCAAGTGCGGATGGCCCAGGGCGACGCACCGCAAGCCGAACAGTTCGCCCGTCGCGGCTTGACCCTGGCCAACGGTCGTCCTGACCTGCAAGCCAGCCTGTGGGCACTGATTGGCGATGCACGCGCGGCGCAAGGGGATGCCGCCGGTGCTGCCCTGGCTCGGCAAAAAGCCAAGGTCAGCCTCTGATGGATGCGCGTTTTCCAGCGATTGCCGAACAGTTATTGCTGATTGAGCGCGAATTGCGCGTGCAGGGCTGGTGGGACGAAGAGTCCCCCAGCGTTGAGGCCTTGAGCAGTGTCGAGCCTTTTTCGGTGGACACCCTGGACTTCCACCAATGGTTGCAGTGGATCTTCCTGGCGCGCATGAAGCAGATCCTCGAGCAGGACCTGCCATTGCCAAATGCTTCCGGGATTCTGGAGATGGCCGAGATGGTCTATGCCGACCGGCCGCTTGAGAGCATTGGTTTGCGCAATGCGCTGAAAAAGTTCGACCAACTGATCGTCGACGCTCGTTAATTGCCTGACTGCCGGGTTTTCCGGCAGTCTTGCGCACATTTCTACCGCTTGACGACATTCAGGCGAGTTTTATCCCTCCTCAGAGCCCTTTCTTCTACGTTCTCATGCGCTTAGTTGGAAAAAAGCGCAATTATTGCTTGACTTGAACGGGCTGAAACACAAGAATCCAAAGTCCGCTGTATCGGGACTGCCAGAAGCAGGCCCGCTCAGCAGATCATGAGGCGCACATCCGCGCCGACCTGTTACACCCGCAACGCGTTACCTCGCGCTGGGTGGGAAAAGCCCGCAACACTTGGGACGATCCCAATACTTGCTCAGTCAGTGCTGACGTAGTCGGCGACCACCGTCGCTCATGCTCTGTTGAGAAGTAAACCTATTAAGACCCGTCGGTTTTAAACGGACGGTATTCTGGCGTTTTAGAGGTGAACAACGTGGAGCTTTTATCTGGCGGTGAGATGCTCGTCCGCTTTTTGCGTGACGAAGGCGTCGACTATATCTACGGGTACCCAGGTGGTGCTCTGCTGCATGTCTACGACGCACTGTTCAAGGAACCGGCTGTTACCCACATCCTGGTTCGTCACGAACAGGCCGCGACCCATATGGCTGACGGTTACGCCCGTGCCACCGGTAAAGCCGGTGTAGTACTGGTAACGTCCGGCCCAGGCGCAACCAATGCCATTACCGGCATCGCGACTGCTTATATGGACTCCATCCCGATGGTGATCATTTCCGGCCAGGTTGCTAGCACCATGGTCGGTACCGATGCATTCCAGGAAACCGACATGATCGGTATCTCCCGGCCGATCGTGAAACACAGCTTCATGATCAAGCATGCGTCGGAAATCCCGGAAGTCATGAAAAAGGCGTTCTACCTTGCACAGTCCGGTCGCCCGGGCCCTGTAGTGGTCGATATTCCGAAAGACATGACCAACCCGGCCGAAAAATTCGAGTATGTCTTCCCGAAGAAAGCCAAGCTGCGCTCCTACAGCCCGGCCGTGCGTGGGCACTCGGGGCAAATCCGCAAGGCGGCAGAAATGCTCCTGGCGGCCAAGCGCCCAGTGTTGTATTCCGGTGGTGGCGTGATTCTGGGCGGCGGTTCCGCACCGCTGACCGAACTGGCCAAGCTGCTCAACCTGCCGGTGACCAACACCCTGATGGGCCTCGGCGCATTCCCGGGTACGGACCGCCAGTTCGTCGGCATGCTCGGTATGCACGGCAGCTACACCGCCAACCTGGCCATGCACCACGCCGACGTGATCCTGGCGGTGGGCGCACGGTTCGATGACCGGGTAATCAACGGCGCGAGCAAATTCTGCCCGAACGCCAAGATCATCCATATCGACATCGACCCGGCCTCCATCTCCAAGACTATCAAGGCCGACGTGCCGATTGTGGGTCCTGTGGAAAGCGTATTGACCGAAATGGTTGCTGCGCTGAAGGACATTGGCGAAACGCCGAACAAGGAATCGGTTGCCAGCTGGTGGAAGCAGATCGACGAATGGCGCGGTGACCGCGGCTTGTTCCCTTACGACAAGGGCGACGGCAGCATCATCAAGCCACAAACCGTGATCGAGACCCTGTGCGAAGTGACCAAGGGCGACGCCTTTGTAACCTCCGATGTGGGTCAGCACCAGATGTTCGCGGCGCAGTACTACAAGTTCGACAAGCCTAACCGCTGGATCAACTCCGGCGGCCTGGGCACGATGGGCTTTGGTTTCCCTGCGGCCATGGGTGTCAAGCTGAGCTTCCCCGACACCGACGTGGCGTGCGTCACCGGTGAAGGCAGCATCCAGATGAACATCCAGGAACTGTCGACGTGCCTGCAGTACGGCCTTCCGGTGAAGATCGTCTGCCTGAACAACGGCGTGCTGGGTATGGTTCGTCAGTGGCAGGACATGAGCTACAACAGCCGTCACTCCCATTCCTACATGGAATCGCTGCCGGATTTCGTCAAATTGGTTGAAGCCTATGGCCACGTCGGCATTCGCATCACCGATCTGAAAGATCTGAAGCCGAAGATGGAAGAGGCGTTCGCCATGAAGGACCGCCTGGTATTCCTCGATATTCAAGTGGATACCAGCGAGCACGTCTACCCGATGCAGATCAAAGACGGCTCTATGCGCGACATGTGGCTGAACAAGACGGAGCGTACTTAATCATGCGGCACATTATCTCCCTGCTTCTGGAGAACGAACCCGGCGCTCTGTCTCGTGTTGTCGGCCTGTTTTCGCAACGCAACTACAACATCGAAAGCCTGACCGTGGCGCCGACCGAAGACCCGACCCTGTCGCGTCTGACGTTGACCACCGTGGGCCACGATGAGGTGATCGAGCAGATCACCAAGAACCTCAACAAGCTGATCGAAGTGGTCAAGCTGGTCGATCTGTCGGAAAGTGCCCACATCGAGCGCGAGCTGATGCTGGTTAAGGTCAAGGCTACGGGCGCCCAACGTGCCGAGATCAAGCGGACTACCGACATTTATCGCGGGCAGATCGTCGATGTGAGCGCCAGCGTTTATACCATTCAACTGACCGGTACAAGCGACAAGCTGGACAGCTTCATCCAGTCGATCGGGACGGCCTCGATTCTGGAAACGGTACGCAGTGGTGTCACCGGGATTGCCCGTGGCGACAAAGTACTCAGCATCTAAACCAAATTAGCGAATGGCCTTACGGCCTGGATATATAGAGGAACCTCATGAAAGTTTATTACGATAAAGATTGTGACCTGTCGATCATCCAGGGCAAGAAAGTCGCCATCATCGGCTACGGCTCCCAGGGTCACGCGCAAGCTTGCAACCTGAAAGATTCCGGCGTTGACGTGACTGTTGGCCTGCGCAAAGGCTCGGCCACTGTTGCCAAGGCTGAGGCCCACGGCCTGAAAGTGACTGACGTTGCTTCCGCCGTTGCTGCTGCCGACCTGGTCATGATCCTGACCCCGGACGAGTTCCAGTCCGCGCTGTACAAGAACGAAATCGAGCCGAACATCAAGAAGGGCGCCACCCTGGCCTTCTCCCACGGCTTCGCGATTCACTACAACCAGGTAGTGCCACGCGCCGACCTCGACGTGATCATGATCGCGCCGAAAGCACCGGGCCACACCGTGCGCTCCGAGTTTGTCAAAGGCGGCGGTATCCCTGACCTGATCGCGATCTACCAGGACGCTTCGGGCAACGCCAAAAACGTTGCACTGTCCTACGCAGCTGGCGTTGGTGGCGGTCGTACCGGCATCATCGAAACCACTTTCAAGGACGAGACTGAAACCGACCTGTTCGGCGAACAAGCCGTTCTGTGCGGCGGTACCGTTGAGCTGGTGAAAGCCGGTTTCGAAACTCTGGTTGAAGCTGGCTACGCGCCGGAAATGGCCTACTTCGAATGCCTGCACGAACTGAAGCTGATCGTTGACCTCATGTACGAAGGCGGTATCGCCAACATGAACTACTCGATCTCCAACAACGCCGAATACGGCGAGTACGTGACTGGCCCGGAAGTGATCAACGCCGAGTCCCGTCAGGCCATGCGCAACGCCCTGAAACGTATTCAGGACGGCGAATACGCCAAAATGTTCATCAGCGAAGGTGCTACCGGCTACCCTTCGATGACCGCCAAGCGTCGTAACAACGCCGCTCACGGTATCGAAGTCATCGGCGAGCAACTGCGCTCCATGATGCCGTGGATCGGTGCCAACAAGATCGTCGACAAAGCCAAAAACTAAGTCGTACGCATCAAGGAAAAACGCGGCCCAGGCCGCGTTTTTTCGTTTGAGGGGCTGGTTCTGGTATAAAGCTGCATCGTTTGCGGGCGAACACTCGCCGCAAGTATTTGTCGAATTTTTTCACACCGTTGCAAGGTAAAGTCCATGAGCGAACGTCCCGAAGAGCCAAACCAGGCTCCTGACGCCGAAAGCCTGCTACCGATCGATGAGCATGTCGAAGAAGGGCATGACGCAGAAGGCCGCAAGGTCCGGCATCGTGGCATCTATCTGCTGCCCAACCTGTTCACCACAGCGAACCTGTTTGCCGGGTTCTATTCCATCATCAACTCCATGAGTGCCCAGAGCGCACTGGCGGCGGGTGATGCGGCGAGTGCCAGCAAGTATTTCGGTTTTGCTGCCATCGCGATCTTTGTCGCCATGGTGCTCGATGGCCTGGATGGTCGCGTAGCGCGGATGACCAATACCCAGAGCGCGTTCGGTGCCGAGTACGACTCGCTGTCGGACATGGTTGCCTTCGGCGTCGCGCCTGCGTTGTTGGCGTTTGCCTGGGCGCTGGGTGACATGGGCAAGGTCGGCTGGATGGTTGCCTTCATCTATGTCGCGGGTGCCGCTTTGCGCCTGGCGCGTTTCAATACCCAGGTGGGTACCGCCGACAAGCGGTACTTCATCGGCCTGGCCAGCCCGGCGGCTGCGGGTGTGGTGGCGGGTATCGTCTGGGCGTTCAGTGACTACGGCATCCAGGGCTCGAAGATGTCGTTCCTGGTGGCGTTGATGGTTGCGGCGGCCGGCATGCTGATGGTCAGCAACATCAAGTACAACAGCTTCAAGGAATTGGACTTGAAAGGGCGGGTGCCTTTCGTGGCGATCCTGGTGGTGGTGCTGGTGTTCGCGGTGGTGTTCAGCGATCCGCCACGTATTCTGCTGCTGGCGTTCCTGGTTTACGCCGCTTCGGGGCCGGTTCAGTACTTGCTGCATCTGCGTCGGGACAAAACATTGCCTTAATGTAATTTCCCCATACTCCGCAGTCTATTGGTGCATCAGTTCTCCAATGCTGCGGAGTTGCCATGTTATTCAAATTTCCCAAAGCGTCCGATTGCCACGAATCGGATGTCACGCCTGAATCCTTCTATCTCTCTCGCCGCAGTTTGCTCGGTGGTGCGCTTGCCGGCATGGCCGCCGGTAGCCTGCCGCGTTGGGCCAGTGCGGATGAAGCTGCGCGTTATGCCGATGTCGAGCCGGGTAAGGCTCCGAACTGGTTTACCGAGAAGCTGCCGAACACCAAGTGGCAGGCGGTAACCGTGAAGGGCGAGGCCATCACGCCCTTCAAAGACGCCACTCACTACAACAACTTCTATGAGTTCGGTACGGATAAGGGCGACCCCGCCGCCAATGCGGGTTCACTCAAGACTGAACCCTGGACGGTTGTCATTGACGGGGAGGTCGCGAAACCTGGGCGTTATGCCCTGGAAGACTTCATGAAGCCTTATCAGTTGGAGGAGCGGATCTACCGTTTGCGCTGTGTTGAGGCATGGTCGATGGTGATTCCGTGGATGGGCTTTCCGATTTCTACCTTGCTCAAGCAGGTCGAGCCGACTTCCAAAGCGAAATACATCCGCTTTGAAACCCTGCAGGACCCCAAGACCATGCCGGGGCAGCGCTCCAGCTTCGGCCTGATCGACTGGCCATATGTAGAGGGGCTGCGCCTGGACGAGGCGATGAATCCTTTGGCGATCCTGGCAGTGGGTATGTATGGGCGGGAGTTGCCGAATCAGAATGGCGCGCCGTTACGTTTGGTGGTGCCGTGGAAGTATGGCTTCAAGAGCGTGAAGTCGATTGTGCGGATCAGCCTTGTGAGCGAACAGCCGAAAACTACGTGGCAGAGTATTGCGGCGGATGAGTATGGGTTTTATGCGAACGTGAACCCCGCAGTTGATCACCCTCGCTGGACGCAGGCGCGGGAGCGCCGTTTGCCGAGTGGCCTGTTCAGCCCCAATGTGCGTGAGACGCAGATGTTCAATGGCTACTCGGATGAGGTGGCCTCTCTCTACACTGACCTTGATCTGCGGAAGAACTATTGATGCGGTATCCAGTCTGGCGCATTGGCGTCTTTATAGCTGCGGCGGTGTGGCCGTTGTGGTGGCTATATGAAGCATGGCGTTTCGCCCTTGGGCCTGATCCGGGGAAAGTACTGGTTGATCGGCTCGGCTTGGGCACGTTGATCCTGTTGCTGATCACCTTGTGCATGACGCCGCTGCAGAAATTGAGTGGTTGGGCGGGGTGGATAGCCGTACGCCGGCAGTTGGGGCTGTGGTGCTTTGCTTATGTCGTGCTGCATCTGGCTGCGTATTGCGTGTTCGTCCTTGGGTTGGATTGGTCCCAGTTGGGAGTGGAGCTGCGCAAACGGCCCTACATTATTGTGGGCGCGCTGGGTTTCCTGTCGCTGCTGGTGTTGGCGGTGACGTCGAATCGCTATAGCCAGCGTCGGTTGGGCAGTCGTTGGAAGAAGCTGCACCGCCTGGTGTATGGGATTCTTGGGCTCGGTTTGCTGCATATGCTGTGGATCGTGCGGGCAGACCTGAAGGAGTGGGCTGTCTATGCTTCTATAGGGACGCTGCTTTTGTTGCTGCGGATTCCCCCTGTCATGCGTCGAATCCCTCGCCTTATGGCGAAAAAGCCAATTTCTGCAACAAAAGCGTAATTAGCGCTTGACGGCAGATTCTG